>JAQUNY010000092.1 GCA_028717405.1 Eubacteriales bacterium | reverse complement strand
CGTTTCTCCAAAGATAATCATAAAAATATTCGGACAGGCCGCTCTTCCAGGTCTTTTCGCAGCTGTAGTTGAATATCTCCATCCCGGTCATGCCTTTTATCGCACATACATCTGCCGGTTCTGCATATGACCAGAAAGGATGCGCATAAATCACCTCATTGCCTTTGGCAGCCAGAAAATTTACAAGCTGCTCCGGCGTTTTCCCTGCCTTGAACTCCCTTGTGACAATGTCTCCATGGCTGAAGTCTGTGGTCTCAGGCTCGGATATCCCTACTATGTGGTGTACCCTGCCTTCATATATTGTGTCAAGCTCGATGCCAGGAATAATAAGAAAATCATCCCGATTAAATTCCGGGAATATGCCATATTTGTTGTGATCCGTTATTGCCAGAAAATCGTATCCGTTTTCCCTGTAAAGCTTAACTACGCTCTCAGGGTCGTATGCCCCGTCGCTTAAAGTAGTATGTGTATGCAGGTTTCCCTTATAGAATTCGCCTTCTCTTGCCAGTGTATATTTTAACATTTGCTGCCGGACCGGCCAACCTTCCCGGCCCACCTCCCATGATAAACAAAATGTAATGCTTTGTAGCAAACAATATGTAATGCTTATAATGTAATGCTTATAATGTAATGCTTATAAAAATGTGATGCCCATAAACTCTGTATCTTTTAGAGTCTGTCATTAATAGGATTATACCATGTCATAATTGTATCGATTGTCTCACATTTTCTCAATTGTCATATTGCCTTGATTTTTAAGACAGCCGGCTTTATCGACATGTCTTCTGCTCTGGCAGTTACCATGATGGTTCCGCTCTCAGTTCCGGTCCGGATCACACAGCGTATGAGTCCCGCCCGCATTTTCCGCACTTTCATATACACAGGCTCATGGTCAATTACATCAGAAGCCGTTCCCCAGATGCTCCCCGGTCCTTCACATGAAAATTCTACAGTCGGGTCAGCGTCAGGCACCGCCAGTCCTTGCGCATCAATGCAATAACAGGTCAGTATGGCGGCGTCAAGGCCATTTGCCTCAAGGGGCGGCTTATTGTCTTCAAGGTTCAAAACAAGGGCTGCAGCTTTGCCTGTTGTTTCTATCCTGTCTTCTGCAACAATTGTTCTGTCAGCTTTGGAATTGGCGGATTGTGAGGATTCGAAGTGTTCAGCGGATTGTGAGGATTTGGAGTGTTCAGAAGATTCATCAGAAGCGTTGGAATACGCCGCTGCTTTGAGCTCTCCCGGTTCATAAGGCACCTGCCAGGCAGGAAAATCGTAATCTGTTGCAGCCTTACGCCCGAGGCTCCTGCCGTTTAAGAACAACTCAGCCTCATCCGCATTTGTATACACCATTACGTCGATGAGCTCCCCTTCCCTGCCCTGCCAGTTCCAATGCGGCAGAATATGAGCCATCGGATTTTTATCCCATTGGGCTTTATTCATATAAAAGGCATCCTTTTTAAACCATGCCATATCAAGTGACCCGCTTTGGCTGAATAGTCGCGGCCATACAGTTTCACCACGGTGCTCATTGCCTGCCCAGACAAACATTCCCATAATGAAGGGGCGGCTGTCTACCTCTCTCCAGGTGTCCCTCCTGCTTGAGCCAAAGCTGTAATGGTTTACATCATACGCCGTAAAATATCCCGCCGCTTCATCTGTGGGTGCATAATGTCCTCTTGTTCCGGGACAGGCCACGCACTCTGAAGCAACTATTGGTTTGTCGGGGAACATCGCATGCGCTTTATCGTATGTGTTCAATCTGTAATTAATGCCGATAATGTCGCATTCGGTGCTGGCGTATTTTTCGACCATGCCCTTTCCGCTCATGGCAAGCGTGACAGGCCTGGATGTGTCAAATTTTCTTATATGCGCGCGCAGGGCAGCCATTATTCTCTTCCCCTGAGGCTTTGATTCCATAGGCTCTTCATTGCCGGCAGACCACATAATAACGCAGGGGTGATTCCTGTCTCTGATCAGCATTGTCGAAAGCTGTCCCAGGACCTCCTCTGACGTTTCAAACCACCTGTTTTCAGACATCACCATCATTCCATATTCATCGCAGGCATCAAGCAGTTCTTCCGCAAAAGTATTATGGGCGCACCTGAATGCGTTGCTGCCCATTTCTTTCAGCAGCTTTATTTTGTAGCGGTGAGCCCTGTCAGGCAAGGCATTGCCAAGGGGCCCGAAGCACTGGTGCGTGCACGTTCCGAGTATCTTAACGTTTTTGCCGTTAAGGAAGAAGCCCTCGTTGGGGTCAAATCTGAGTGTCCTGAAGGCAGTGGTGACAGAAACTCCTCCGGCAGCGACAAAGCTCCCCGGAGGTTCAGGCGCCTTCTCTTCTTTATGAATTATCGCTTCTGCTGTATAAAGCTTTGGATCGTCGACATCCCACAGTTCAGGGCAAGTCACCGTCATACGCCATGTGATCGCTTTTTGCGTCCGGGGAGCCATCTCAATGATATCTGTCCGGTAAACGCGATCTCCGATGCGGCCCCTGCCGTTACTGTCCCTGCTTTCAAGAGAGGAAAAAATCCGGAACCTGGCGGTTCCATATGTATCATTTCGAACAAAAGCCTCAAATTTTACACTCCAAAGGTTTGATGGAAGCGGCGAAGTCAAATCTGTTCCTGCATACCTGTTAAAAACCTCTTCACCTGCGACAGCTTCCGGGCAGACACTCAGGTCACTGATATAAAGCATTTCCGTCTTTATGAGCCACACATGCCTGTATATGCCTCCGCCTTCATACCACCAGCCTTCTATGTCTTCAGGGTCGACCAGAAGCGAAATCACATTGTCCGCGCCTCCGAATATGGCGGCATCCGTGATGTCGATTTCAAACGGGGTATATCCGCTGAAGCTTCTCTTCAGGAGGCGGCCATTGACCCATACAGTGCAATGCTTGGCAACTCCGTCAAATTTCAGGGCAAGCCGCCTGTTTTCATCTTCCGGGCTTAGGGTGAAATGCTTCCTGTACCAGGCCTTTTCATATTTCATATAGCCCTGCGCACAGTTATATTGCTGCTCAGGACGCTGAAGGACCACATAGTCATGGGGCAGGTCAACATTCTCCCAACCTGTGTCGTCCCAGGCCGAAGCGGCCGGGCCTCTTCCGTTTTCAGTCTTTGACAGCCTGTAAGTGTTGCTTTTGTCAGTCGGCACCGATGTGTCAAGGTCACCCCGGTGAAAGCGCCATCCCAGGTCCATGTTGATCCGCTCGTTGGGTTTGATTTGCTGAAGCATTATCCATTCCTCCGGAATATCGATTAACTTTGCGCTGCATATGTCGTGAACCAGTTTGCATTGCTTAGACCACGTACTAAAATTGCATTGCTTGTATTATGTATCAATTTGCATTTTTTGTTGTATACCAATTTACCCTATTAATCTGCGTAACAGTTTACTCTGTATATTTAGCACAGAAAATTGCTTCGTAATGTTTTTTTGAGCATTCACAGGCTTATAAAGTCTCGGTTAAACAGTCTCCGCCCTAATTTCCCCATCAAGGACATGGATATCATCGAAACTGACTTTAGCTTCAGGAGGCGGCGAATGAATCTCAAAAACAACTGCTTCGTTATCTTCGCCGTCCACAAGGAGCTCCCCGGGCACATAAAGAGTCTCCTGGGGCCCCGTTTCCCAGTATCTTCCCAGATTAAAGCCATTGACCCAGGCAATGCCCTTTTTCCATCCATCTAACCTGAGGAATGTGTCTGCGCCAGCTTTTGCCCTGAACCTGCCTCTGTAAAATGCCGGCCGGGGATCTGCACTGTTTTTGCCAGCCGGGATGCTGTTCCACTGCAAGCCGGATAAATCCTTCATGTCCAGTGTATATATTGTCCAGTTATACAGGATGACCGAGCCGATTTTCACACATCCGGTTATTCCTTTCCTGTCTTTTAAAAGCCTCCCGCCGTTGATGCGCCCGAAATTTTCCACAAGGATGTCAAGTCTGGCCCCGCCCGCCGGCACCGTCACCATGACCGGAGCCTCGTCCTTCCTGTCCCTCATGTATTTCCCCTGGTAAACGCCATCCAAATATATTGTTGCCCTGTCCGCCAGCCCAAAGATTTCGAGCTTCCTTGGCACACTGAGAAAAGGTGCCGGAACACTGGTGGAGTACAAAATAAATCCATGTCCCTGACCCAGCTCCTCCATACATCTCAGCTTAACAGATTTTACGACCGATGCCGCTACGCCAGGCGCAACCGTTGCTGCCAAGTCCTCCGTTGCAACCGCCATACCTGCTGTGCCTGATGCCTCTGCGACCGATGCTGCTGCGCCAGGCGCAACCGTTGCCGCGCCTGCAGCACCTGCCTCGCCTGCTGCCGACGCCAAGCTCTTTATGCCCAATTTCTCAAAAAGCGGAGCTGCTTCAGTCATCGCCACATTTTCAATTTTCTGCGCGTTCGCAGGAACCGGCCTGTTGCGTCCCGGCAGCTGCCGAAGCTCGGTTTTTCTGACAGGTTTACCAAGATACTCGTCCAGCACAGCCCTGCAGGCGAAATACTTCTCGGTCGGTTCGCCGTATTCATTGATCGGCGCGTCTGCGTCGTATGAGGTTGTCATGGGTATATATTTTTCATAAGAATCAGGTTTTCTTGTAAAAGCAAAACCGTGATTTGCCCCGTTCATAAAGCCGAAATTCGTTCCGCCGGCAAACATGTAGAAATTAACATATGCGCCCTCTTCAAGCGCTATCTTGTATGCTTCGGCAACCGGTCCCACATCGCGGTGCCTGAATATTTCGTCCCAGTGCATGGAACGGCCGCTCCAGTATTCTCCCACAAACGCGGGCAAATCCGGCTGGAAGTTGCGCAGATGGGCTATGGCTTTGGTGCTTTCTGTCCTGTAATTTATGCCTTCCCACACTCCGGGCAAAGTTCCGTAAGCAAGGTCGTAGATCCCGTCAGTTGTGTAAAAGGGAACATCCACGCAGTTTTCTTCAAGGCATTTGCGGATTTTTGCGAGATATTCGTTGTCACTTCCGTACCCGCCGTATTCGTTTTCGATCGCAACAGCTATCACCGGGCCCCCGCGTGTCGACAGATACGGAGTGAATTCCTTGCAAAGCCTTCTGTAATAATATGACATGGCAACTATGTAATCCGGATCCATGCACCTTACTTCAGCGTCCTTTTTCTTAAGCAGCCACCAGGGCAATCCGCCGAAATCCCACTCCGAGCAGATGAAGGGCGCCGGCCTGAGCATGACCTTGAGGCCTGTATCATGGGCAAGCTCCAAGAATGCCGCAAGATCAAGCCGCCCCGCAAAATCAAAGACACCTTCTTCAGGCTCGTGCAAATTCCAGGGGACATAGGTCTGAACCGCTGTCAGGCCGAAATCTTTCATTAGTCCCAGCCTTTTCTTCCAGCCTCCCGGAAGTATCCGAAAATAATGCATGTCGCCGCTGGCCAGATAAAATGGCTTGCCGCCAAGAATAAGCCCGTCTTTTTTTATTTCAAGTTTGTATGGCTCCATAGGAAATCCTCCCAATTTTGTTTCTGAAACTGCGGAATGTGCTCATCACAGTGGAATCAATATAATAACATCAATCAATAAGTATGATAACATCAATCAATAAGTATGATAACATCAATCAATAATTATGATAACACAAAATAAAACAGCAGCGCAAAGGATGCGCTGCCAGGAGGAAGGATGAGACAGGGGGGAGACAGGGGACGGTTCTGTGTCTTACCTGATTATAATCTGTTTATGTTTCAAGACACAGAACCGTCCCCTGTCTTATCTTAATTCTCCTGCTCCTTAAGACATAGAACCGTCACCTGTCTCACCGTCACCTGTCTCACCGTCGCCCTGTCTCCCAAACAGTTTATGATCAGCTTTCTTTTATCATAAACAACCTGGATTCTCCTTTACGCAAACCAAGTTTTAGAACATTGTTTTCAGGCTTATAAGTACCTTCTCCAAATACATCAGCAAGCCGGGCATCATCTCTAAGTATCAGGTTGATACTCCCCCCGGATGTAGAATAAACGCCGATAAGGCTTTTATTTATATAAACCGGGTCGTTGCCATAATTGAAGATATGAACGCCAGCAGTGGCAGCAATATTTCTAAGCATCCAGGCAGGCAGATTTCCCACTGCGCTGTAAAAACTGTTGTATTCTGTTCTTCCCTGATCTCCGCAGTTTTCGTTAATAATAATTTTCTTGCTGGCAATAGCTGTTTTACCATCAGCGCTATACCTTCCCCAAACCTCCGCGGTATCATCGTCAACGTAGAATAAGGTTTTTACTTTATTATTGAATTTTAATCTTTCATCCGGGCATATCCCCTGCAAGCTTTTGTATCGGCTGTAATCAGGCTCAACTAAACTTTCGGCTCCACTTGAATTATTTGTCTTTAACTTAATATTCATACCGGTAATATTGCTTATACTTTCAGACGAGAGCCTGTTATCATCAACATACCCCGGAGCGTACAACCATAAAATGGTTTTGTTATCTCTTGCAATCTTATTTTTTAAGGCACTCCTTGTTTTTTTGGTAATTTTGAATTGGTCCAGAAAAATATATACTTTATATCTGTTATGATCTATTCCCGGATTATCAATATCGCAAATCGAATACACATCAAATGGTGCGCCCATCCTTGCTAACCCTTCTCTTTGACTGCTCAG
>JAQUNY010000091.1 GCA_028717405.1 Eubacteriales bacterium | reverse complement strand
GCATCTTATTGCAGTCAAAAAACATGCTGCCCTGAGCCTCTATGTAATCAGTAAAGTAATCTCCGGTCAGAAGATGCCTGATATAATCCTTTGCAAAAAGTATCTTCTTTATCCTGCGCCATATATCAGGTTCGTTCTGCCTCACCCACATCAGCTGCGGCAAAGTCCATATGGTATCCGCATTGTGAAGCGTCTGCTCAAAGACCAGGGAACCGTATTCCTCCCTCAGTCGCCTGCTCTCTTCTATACTGCGGGAATCTGTCCAGTATATAGATGGCCTGACGACATTAAAATCATTGTCCATTAATACGGCTGTATGTGTTGCGGCGTCAAGACAGACGGCTTCCATGTCTGAAGATGAGGCGCCGCTTTCCTTCAATACCGAGGCTATGTTCTTCTTTACGGCCTCATACCAGTCGGCAGGATCCTGTTCTGCCCTGCCCGGTCCCGGATATGATGTGGGATATTCGACCGACGCCGAAGCCGCAACGGTTCCATCTTCACATAAGAGGGTGGCTTTGGAAGCCCCTCCGCCAAAATCTATGCCAAGCAGATATCTCATTTTATATACTCTATCCTGATGTTCTCTCCGTGTATCTCCGGTGAAACTCCCTTTGCAATAAGTGTTTCGTTCCTGTCATGGCAAATCAGCCATTTATTTTTCCTGAATAGCCTTAAGTCGGCAGGTTTACCATCCAAAGGCGCATTTGTACCTTCAGGGAGCACCACGATGCAGCCGAACCCGCCTTCGACAGCCTGGCAGGGGCAGAAATGAAGCGTTGTTGAATATATCTCCGCCGCTTCTCCTTTGTCCATATAGAAAACCGCAACCCCGGATGAGTCATATCCACAGCCTTCCTTAATATCAGTAAGCTTCCCCAGTATAAGGAGCATCGGTGTGACTGCAATATTGATTTCAGAGCTCTTGTGGTATTCAAGCCCATTCAGCGCGTCGTTATAACCCCAGCAATAACCAACCTGTACAGGTGATTCGCCAAAAATCTCATTTTTCAGGATCACCCCGGATGCATCCCTCTGTAATTCCCCGACTGCCAGCTCATACTTCGAGCCTTCATCCGGCATCGGTATCAGGGCTGCTTTCTCTGCGAGCCCTTTGAAATCATAACCTGTAAGAGGTTTCCCGTATTCCTGAAACACGCTGTCGTTTATAGAATATATCCTGATCTTCGGATTTGCTTTTCTCAGCCTTTCAAGTGTGGACCACCCTGCGTTTTCCCTGTTGTCCTTCATTATCTGCCTGTTCCTCCTTCTGCCGTTATGGAATGAGTCCTTATAAATTTCTGCGCGGGTTCAAGCCTGTTCATCGAAGGCTTTAAGGCTATATCCAAAGCAGAGTCAACAAAATCAGGCTTGCCGCACCATGGTTCTATGCATATGTATGGCGCCCCCGGTTTGGTCCAGAAAAGCAGGTTTCTAAATCCGTCAAAATCCACTTTTATCTTTTTCGTACTCTTTAAGTGTTTCAGCACTACCGACTTTACGGGCACATCTTCGAATACAAGAGCGTCGATATTAAAATAGTCATATTTCAAAGGCAAGACGGAGGATTCCCTGATTACCGGCTCTTTCCCGTGTTTGATCAGGTTCCCGTCCAGCACCGTTGTCGCAAGAGTCACATCCTCAGGGAACATAAGCACATATTCGTCTATCCCCTCAGGACAGGAATACCCTTCGTGCGCTCCGACTGAAAAATACATTTCGGTGTCGGATTTGTTTATTACTTCATAACTCACATCTATCCTGTTGCCAACCAGCCGGTACATAATGCGAAGCTCATAATTGAAGGGATATATTTCTCGTGATTCCTCGTTATCTTCAAGAATAAATTCTGCGTGATATGCGCCTGATCCCTTAAGCCTGAACTCACTGGTGCGGGCATATCCGTGCTTTGGCATATGATACTCTTTCCCCTTGAAAATATAACGGTCTTCCCTTAAACCGCCGGCAACAGGAAAAAGTACCGGAGCCCTGTTCGCCCAGTAGACAGGATTTCCTTCCCAAAGGTAGTTTAAGCCATTAGCCCCTCTGATGAATCTGAGTTCAGCTCCTTTGGTATCTATTGCGACAGTCAGATGCTCATTTTTAATTTCAGTTATCGACATGGTTTTTCCTTTTATCTATCTGTTATTTAGCACATTTTAGCATATTTATCCGGTTATTTATTCAGCCACTTATGTTTTTCTTCGGTGGTCATGAAAAAGCCCCTGTTTTCACCCGCCATTATCCACAGGTAATAGGCGTTATACCCAGGAGCTACACAGAAAGGATGATATCCCCTGGGTATTTCGACAAAGTCGCCCGTCTTCACGGTATAAGTCAAATCTATCTTCTTGCGGCCGTCGTCAGGCCCGTCTTCTTTGGTATAAACCTTCTGTATCCCGAATCCATCCGGCTTGTCGAATTCATAATAATATATTTCTTCCAGGATGCCTTCAGCCGGCATCTTGTCCTCGTCATGCTTGTGCGGGGGATAGCTTGCCCAGTTGCCGGATGATACAAAAGCCTCGCCTATATAAAGATGCTTAGCCTTGACCCTCTCGTCCAGTATGAAGTGGGCTTCCCTCTCCCAGCCGGTTTTGCCGAGATGTTTTATGACAACATCCTCAGGCTTTATAAGTACAGGTTCTGCTTTTAACTTTGACGGTGATTTGCTCACTGCAATGACTGTTTCGGATTCAGCCATTATGACGAAAGGCGTGTTTGCCGGGACATATACTGACGCTGCCGGTCCGTCGAAAACATTCTTCCTCTTGCCGACTCCCCGGAATTCAAAGTCCTTTCCCGTAACAGTATTTGTCCCGCTCAGAACAACGAGTGCAAACTCCTTGTCCTTCTCGTCGTATTCGGCCTCCTCACCTCTCCTCAGCCTGAGCATGTCAGCTTCAAGCAATTCAAGAGAGCTGTTTGATCCGGTGATTATTTTCTTTCTTCCATATCCCATATTCCAAGTTTTTTTATAAGCCATTGTAACCGCTCCTTCTCATATATTGAATGGTCTCTTCAAATCCCGGGATGCTCTGCCTCGCCCCGACTCCCGTACATTTCAGCGCGGATACGGCGCTGGCGAAATTCGCAGCCTGCATCATATCCATGCCCTTGATATACCCGGTAATAAAAGCTCCGTGGAAGACATCTCCTGCTCCGTTTGAATCAACTACCACCGCATCATAAGGCGGATAAGGCGTGTGTCGTTTCCCGTCGTATGCGAAACCACCCTCAGGTCCCTGTGTCACGATAACAAACTCAGGCGAAAAACGCCTGTATAACTCTTCTGCCCCTTTGTGCGGATCCTGTATCCCCGTGAATTTTTTTACAAAATCCTCGGCAGGTATCAAAAAATCAACATAGGGCAACAGCTTCCCGATCCCGGGATATGCTCCTCCCGCGTCAAGACTCACCTTGACGCCTGCTTCAGCTGCAATCTGTGCCGCAGCGACTGAGGCCTCCAGCTGGTTGCCATCAAGATGCAGTACCTTTGCATCTGTGATCAGTTGCCTGTCCAGCTCTTCAGGTTTAAGCGCAGGCGCATCGCCCCTGTTGAAGAGTATCGTGCGGGTCCCTCTTTCATTTCTCCTGGCAAGGATAATGAAAGAGTGAAAGGAAACATGTCCCTTTCTGATAAGCAGCCTGTCAGTATTGACCCCATATCTTGAGAAGTCCTCGACAAGGTATTGCCCATACGCATCGTCCCCTGTAACGCCGAAAAATGAGACTTCGGCTCCAAGTTTCCTGCAGGCCACCAGAGCATTGGCGCAAGGCCCTCCGCCCTGTACAATGGTCTTTGAGGCGGCTTGTTTGGTATCCTCCTCAGGATAATTGCCGGTAACCATAATGGTATCATATACCACTGCACCTGTCCCGACTATTTCAAAAGTTTTATGTGTTTTTTCAGCTGCTCCGGACACTTCATTTTCCTCCCGCTCCGAGCAGATCGATTCTGGAAGCTGCGAATTCAGCCACACTGTCGATTGCGTCTTTCATGAACAAGTCTATTGCAACAAGTTCGCGTGATGTTTCGAAAACTCTGTCAAGGAAGGCATAACACACATCAGTCCCGATATTCACTTTGCGGATGCCGGCGGCTATGGCTTCTCTGATCTGATCATCAGGTATCCCGGAGCCTCCGTGCAGTACAAGGAAGGGTCCAACTGCATCGTGGATCTCCCTGATACGGCTGATGTCAAGTTTTGGCTCCTTTTTATACCTGCCGTGAGCCGTGCCCACATGTATAGCCATCGCAGCCACTCCTGCCGATTCCGCAAAATTCACTGCTTCAGCGACCTGGGTGAAAGGGCTCATCATATCATCTTTTACTGAACCCACATGACCTATCTCCCCTTCTACAGGTATGCCGGCATACCCGCAGATCCTCACTGCGTCAGATGTTATCCTGATGTTTTCTTCAACAGGAAGCGCCGAGGCGTCGATCATTATACCGGTACATCCGCAGCGGATTGCCTTGACCACTTCAGCCATAGATGCGCCATGGTCCAGATGAAAACAGACAGGTATTGAAGCCTTCCCCGCAGCCTCAAGGACTATGGGCGCAAGATAATCCGCGTTGCCCGAGGTGAAAAGCCTGCTGTAGGACTGTATTATCACAGGGGCTTTCTTCATCTCAGCCGCTTTTATTATTCCCATCACCGTTTCCATATTATAAACATTGAAAGCCGGGACTGCAAAACTGCCTTCATCGGCTATTTTTAGAACATACTTCAAATCTGCAAGCATGCCGGATACACTCCTTCTTCAGGGATCTGCCTGTCATTTATCAGGATCTGCCCTGTCATTTTTATCTGAGTGACTTAAGTACCGTTTCTTCTATACTCTCAAGCCCCATTTCCCTTCCGCCGGTAGCCGATATGGCTTCATCCCTGACCATGCTGAGGACCTGGTATTCCGAAGGGCTTGCGGTGACAAGCACATCCGCTCCGGTTGACATGGCGTTCTTCCATCTTTCAAGCGCAGTCCTTTTTATGACATCGGGCATATATTCTTTCATTATCAGGTTGCCTGCCCACATCGTATCTTTTCCGTTAAGCAGCATTTCATATGTTTCTCCGCATGCATTCAGGATGAACCGTGCCTCTTCCGTTTCCTCAAGGTCTCTGGACAGATGGGCAGGATCCTGGAATACGAAAGCCCTTTTCTGCCTGACGGGTTTCAGCGCACCTGTGCGGACAAGTCCGGCAATGTACGCCGTGAACGTTTTTATTACAGGACGTATATCTATGCCCCATTCTTTATATTCCCTCATGAATATTTTCGCGTCGGCAGGATCGTAGCATATTACCGTTTCATACCTGTTGAGCACCTCCGCCGCCTTTTTCATAATACTGCTGGTTTCATCTATTTTCCCGAGCAGAAAATCCATCATGTATCCGCTGTCGGGCTCATCTTTCAGTACGGCAAACGGCTCTCCCGATTTATTGATCAGTTCCGCGGCTTTTAAGGCTTTGCCGGCACATTTAAAACGTGCGTCTGTGCCCAGGAATAAAAGCGTCCCCGACATTTTTTCCATCTCCGGCAGCTTTTCCGCCAGTTCGTCACAGATGTTTTTTATTCCATATGGATTGCCCGTCTCCAGATTGTTTTCTATCAACCGGGTGATATAAGGCGGGGTGACTCCCGCAACTGCGGCGTCTGCTTTCACAGCCCTCGTGAAATTCAACGGATCCCATCCTGTGACGCATTCCTTGACACACGCCCCGCACATGGCGCACTCATAGACATTCGCTACAATATCTTCGCTAAGCTCCGCAGCCCCCCTGAGAACCACCGACAGTGTCAGCGCCCTTGCACGGGCGTTATTCCTTTCCCTGCCGGTTACATTGCCTATCGGGCATACATGCCTGCACATCCAGCAAAACCTGCAGGAATCTATTGTCTGTTTTTCTTTCTCTATCATCATTGGCACTTGAATTACCTCTTTCCGGTTACATATCATATCCCGCGTTCCGGGTTTTAAATCCCCAGCTTGAACGGATTCATGATCCCATTGGGGTCCAGCTGCTTTTTAAGGCCTTCGAAAACCTGCATTGCCGGCCCGTACTGTTCCTTCATGTATCTTCCCAGCTTTATGCCGACCCCGTGATGGTCGTTGACCACTCCGCCGTTTTTCAGGGCGGCCCTGACTCCCGCAGTCCAGATCCGGTTATGCAGACTGAGTGCTTCATGCGGGTCTTTTGGCGGATCGTCGACGATAAACCTGTCGTAAATCATTGCCCCCCACTCGTACCAATGCGAGAAATGGGCGATATACCTTGCCATCGGGAAGTTGCTCTCGACTGCTTCCTTCATTGCCCAATATATTTTTTCTATATTTGAGTAAGTGGCTATTGTGTCCATCGTGCCGAACATCTGCGGGAGGTCGAACATGTGCCCCGGGTAGAAAAAGGTAATTTTTTCCTTCCACCATTTTTCTCCGTACTCGCTGCCCAGATCTTCGGCATTATATTTAGCAAAAGTTGAAAGCAGTATTTTTTCTTCAACTGCCACTACTTCTTTGGCGCCTTCAACGGCAATATTCATGAAAGCGCCCTTTTTGGCGACTCCTACTATCTTTTTTATCAATGAAGCCGTTTCCGCCTCGTCATAAAGCCTCATGACCGATGGTTTGATTTTGGTGAGGAGCTCTTTCC
>JAQUNY010000090.1 GCA_028717405.1 Eubacteriales bacterium | reverse complement strand
GTCCCTATTATATCATCCGCCTCAAAGCCTTCACTCTCAAGCCTGCTGATATTCATCGCGTCCAGGACATCTTTAATAACAGGCACCTGCATCACAAGCTCAGCCGGCATAGCTCTGCGTCCGGCTTTGTATTCCGAATATTCGGCATGTCTGAACGTCGGTGCTTTTAAATCGAATGCGACACAAATGTGGTCAGGATTTTCCTCTTCGAGATATTTATTTAGAATATTCAGAAAAACAAAAACAGCATTCGTATAAAGGCCATCTGAGGTCCTGAGAAGCTCTCTTCCCATTAATCCGTAAAAAGCCCTGTTAAGAATGCTGTTCCCGTCTATCAGCATCATTTTTGATGCCATATGATATATTCCCTTCAGTGATTACCTGTTATCCGTCCTTTTGAACACTTATGCCTATAAAAAAGCAGCCCATATTTTCTTTCAGGGTTTCATACTCATCAATTGCCTTGTTTCTATCTGCCTGAGTGTTTAAAATATCCGCCGCGTTCAGGAGAGGGTTTTTCATCAGGTACGAAAGGCAGCCTGACATGCTGTCGATCCTGTATTCAAGCAGTCTGACATCTTCTGAGGCATCCGTTTCCTTAATGTATAACACGCCTTCAGGCCATCCGGAAAGCGCCTTTTTAAAAAAAGCGGCAAATTCCGTATATCTGTTTTTATCAATCTTAATATTAACAATTATATCACTATCCGTACTTTTTTCATTGATCGGTATGTTTGAGTATTCATCAGGGTCATAAAGTTCTCCGCCGGCAGCTGCAGCCGCTTCTTTCAGGCTCGAAGCAGTTTTGCCCGGATCCGGGGACGATAACGCGGTTTTTGCAGAATAAATATAATCTCCTTCACGCGGTATAAATGTATCCATATTTACATAAAGGAGCGATAATGTGTATTTATCACCTTCATTTTTGCTGTCCGGGCTGTCTGTCATTGTTACAGTAAGTGCAGTATCATTTGTCTGTGCCATGTCTGTATTATTCTCCGGCGGTATCATGCTTTCCGCTGCAGACTCTTCCCCTGTCCGGAGGTCATTTCCGGAAGCCATAAGCGATCTGTCCGCCTGCGCGTTTTCAGCCTCGCTTCCTGCTCCTTCGCTGCCCAACGCCTGTACGGACTCAGATTCCGTTTGAAAATCCCGAACATACGAGCGGCCGTCATCTTCTGTATCACCTGGCATATCAGCTGATTTTACGGAAATATCATTTTCTCCATACGATGCATCTGCCGTCCCGGATGAAGCTGTCAGCCCATATCCGGAGCTGCTTCCACTGGCACTTTCATCTCCGCGTCCTGTAATAAGTCCCGGCAATCCCGGGAAAACTGTGCCTGCTATTATAAACAGGGCGATAGCCGCGGCAGCAGGGATAAAAACACTTATATATTTTTTATAACCGGTTTTCTGTAATCCTTCCGAAGGAGAAGGTTCGAATATCCCGGCTGTGCCAGTAATGTTTTTCTCAGCTATGATTGCTTCATGCAGCTTTTTGCCGAAATCAGGGGGCAAAGCAATCTCTTCAGTTCCAGCAATGATCATGGATGTCTTTTTCATATGATCAAATATAGTCCTGCATTCATGGCAATGAGCGATATGCTCTTCCAGAAAAGCAGACTCCTTAAGTCCGGTTTCACCGTCAATATACGGTGATATCAGGCTGCATACCTTCCTGCACAGACGTTTATTACTGTTATAGATAGTACCTTTTTTCTGCTGTTTTGCCATTCTTCCCCCTCCTTTCCGCAGCCTGCTGCTTGATTTTTACTCCTATATATCTGACACCGGTTTCAATCTAAAAGTTCCTTCTTATCCTTTAATATTTCCCTCAATGCCAGCCTTGCCCTGTTGATCCTTGATTTTACAGTCCCCTCCCTGTTGCCGGTCATCCTTGCTATCTCCTCATAAGTGAAGCCCTGCATATCTCTCATCACTATAACTTCTCTGTGTTCGGCGCTAAGCTTTCCTACTGCTTCCCAGACAGCTCTTTTTAATTCGTTTTTTTCTGCTGTTTCTTCTACACTTTCTCTATTATCTGGCAGTTCCATTTTTATACCTTCGCCTTCATTGTCCTTTATTTCGTCTATATAGACTAACCTGCCGCCCCTGCTTTCTTTACGAAGCCTGTCCATGCAAAGGTTTCTTGTTATTGTATATACCCATGTCGAAAAAGAGGAATCACCCCTGAATCCCGAAAGAGATCTGTATATTTTGATAAATACTTCCTGCGCAGTCTCGGAGGCATCATCATAGTTGGACAATATTCTGAGAGCCATATTGAATACTCTTTTTTGGTATTTTTCCATGAGATTTTCAAATGCTTCGACATCACCGTTTTTTGCTGCTTCGACCATGGCGTCTTCTTCAGGTTCTTTTACGCCGGTGTCTGCCCGGACGGCTTTTTCTCCGTTATGATCCAACTCTCAGCCTCCTCCTTTCGCGTCAGGATAAATATTGCCGCATCATATATATCTCAGTACAGGTTTCCTGGCAGCCGCTACATCGTCAGGCCTTGTTACAGGTGTTGTATGCGGTGCATTTTTAAGCAGTTCAGGATCCTTCTCCGCTTCTTCGGCAATCGTAAGCATTGCGTTTATAAACCTGTCCAGAGTTTCTTTGCTCTCAGTCTCCGTGGGTTCTATCATGAGCGCTTCTTTTACAATAAGCGGGAAATATACAGTCGGCGGGTGAAAACCAAAATCAATAAGCCGCTTTGCCACATCCATTGCAGAAACACCGTATTTTTTCATAAATGTACATGATAAGACAAACTCGTGCATGCAACTTCTTTTATATGGCAGCTCATACACACCGGCAAGCTTCTGCATGAGATATCTCGCATTAAGGACAGCGTTGACCGATGCCTGCTTCAGGCCTTCAAATCCAAGTCTGATTATATATGTATAAGCTTTTACGGCAACGCCATAATTTCCATAGAAAGATCTGACCTTTCCTATAGAGTCCGGAAGGTCATAATCAAAGCTGTACCTGCCATTTTCATACTTTACAGCCGGAACAGGCAGAAACGGTTCAAGGCGGGCTGCCACTCCAACCGGTCCCGAACCGGGTCCGCCGCCTCCGTGAGGAGTTGAAAATGTTTTATGCAGATTCAGATGAAGCACATCAAAGCCCATATCTCCCGGCCTTGATATCCCCATTATTGCATTTGCGTTCGCGCCGTCATAATAAAGAAGGCCTCCCGCGTCATGAACGATGTCGGCTATCTCCCGGATATTCTTCTCAAACAGCCCCAGGGTGTTCGGATTTGTCAGCATCAGTCCCGCAATATTTTCATCCATAAGCGCTCTGAGAGCATCAGGATCTATGCCGCCGTCTTCTGAAGATTTAAGTTCAACAGTTTCAAATCCTGCCGCTGCAGCAGAAGCCGGATTTGTTCCGTGTGCAGAATCGGGGACAATGATCTTTCTGCGCGGGTGTGTTTTATCATGATATGCCTTTATGATCATAAGCCCGGTCATCTCACCGTGGGCTCCGGCTGCCGGCTGCAGTGTGAAGCGGCTCATCCCCGTTATGGCTGAAAGCGATTTCTCAAGCTTATACATCAGTTCCAGGCAACCCTGAACTGTTTCCTCCGGCTGAAGAGGGTGCACACCGGTAAAACCCTCAAGAGCAGCCATATCTTCATTTATCTTCGGGTTATATTTCATAGTGCAGGATCCCAGAGGATAGAATCCGGAATCAACTCCATGATTACTGTCTGAGAGGGCTGTATAATGCCTTACAAGATCCGGTTCGCTCACCTCAGGAAGCATAAGCCCGGTATTTCTGAGATATTTAGAGGGGATTGACCCCGAAAGTGGATTTACCGTTGCATCTTCCGTATTGTCCCGGTATGATCTGCCAGGCACATCCGGCTTTGGTATTTCAAGTGCTCTTCTCCCTTTTTTGCTGATTTCAAATATCAGTTCCATGGAAACACCACCCCCGATTTGTTTCCGAAGTTATCACTGATTATCCCCGCCAGATAATTAATTTCTTCCCGGGTCCTTTTTTCAGTTACAGCTAAAATCCAGACATTTTTATGTTCCATATAATATCTGCCGGCATCACAGCCTCCAAGTATTCCATTCTCCAGAAGGACTGCGTTTAATTTTTGTATTTCAATGCTGCTTTCCAGTGCAAATTCCTTAAAAAACGGGCGGTCTGTAAGCGGCTTGAACAACCCTGTCTCCAGCAGCTTATTGTACGCATATACTGCCTTGTGATAACAAAGCTGAGCTGTTTCAGGCAGCCCCGATTTACCCGCAGCAGTCATATAAACAGCTGCCGCGAGGGCGTTAAGAGCCTGATTGGAACATATGTTTGAGGTGGCTTTCTCTCTGCGGATATGCTGCTCCCTGGCCTGCATGGTAAGGACAAAGCATCTTTTTCCGTTTTTATCTTTTGTTTGTCCCACGATCCTGCCTGGCATTTTCCTCAATAGCTTTTCTGATGCTGTCATAAATCCGAAATGCGGCCCTCCGAAGCTCATTGGATTACCCAGTGCCTGTCCTTCGCCGGTTATGATATCCGCCCCCAGAACTCCGGGAGCCTCAAGTACAGCCAATGACAACGGATCAGCAGTAACTATGAGAAGCGCCCCTGATGAATGAGCTGCTTCTGCCGCTGCTTTTATATCCTCGATATACCCGAAAAAGTCGGGGCTTTGTATGATAAGTGCAGCTATGCCATGATCTATTTGAGCCTCATATCTTTTAATGGCGTCATTTTCACTGCATATAGCCGGAAGGAGCTCCTTTACGGTCCATCCTCCGGAATGGGCATATGTTTTCAATACTTTCCTGTATTCGGGGTTCACGCTGCATAAAACTGCCACTTCATTCCTGCCGGTAGCTCTGCAGGCCATTGAGGCGGCTTCAGCAAGAGCAGAAGCACCATCATACAACGAGGCGTTGCAAACTTCTCCTCCCGTCAGGCTGCACATCATGGACTGATACTCAAAAATGGCCTGAAGCATTCCCTGGCTGATCTCCGGCTGGTAAGGCGTATATGAAGTATAGAATTCCTGCCTTGAGATCATATGTCTCACCACAGGCGGTATATAATGGTCATAAATTCCCGCACCAAGAAAGCATATAAGTTTTTCAGCGGATTTATTCCTGGCCGCCAGATTTTTTATATAGCTTTCAGTCTGCATATCGGCCATTGGACCGGGTATCCCGCCGAGTTCAGTTTTTTCCGTCTGCCCGCTATTATCAGGAATCCCGCAATACCTTACTTCTTCAGGTATTTCGTCAAATAATTGCTCAGTGCTCTTTATCCCTATCGAATCAAGCATCTCCTGAGTGTCTGCACCTGTATTGGATATATAACCTGACATTTCAGCTCCTGAAAAAAATTAGATTGTTATTAATCATGTTCCAGCGTTTTTATATATTTTTCATATTCATCCGCATCCATAAGTCCTGTAACTGCTTCAGCAGGATCATCAGGGATCATTGCAGCTATCCAGGCGTCATACGGAGCTTCGTTAACCAGCTCCGGCTTATCCTCAAGCTCTGTATTTACTTCAGCAACTTTGCCGCAAAGCGGTGAAAAAATGTCGGAAGCCGCCTTTGAAGATTCGACGGTGCCCAGGACATCCCCCTTTGAGAGTGCAGATCCTTTTTCGGGCAGCTCAACAAATACTATGTCCCCCAAAGCATGCTGGGCATAATCTGTGATCCCCGTAAATATCCTGTCTCCTTCGGGACGTGCCCACTCATGATCTTTTGTATACCTCAGGTTCTTTTTTACTTCCATATCTATATCCTTTCGCCATAATATGTATAAATCTCAATACTCTTATTGTACCTTTTTGTAACGTTTACTGTAAAAAGGCAGCTTAACTACTTTAGCTTTCAGGTCACGGCCTCTTATAACCACATCAACATTATTTCCTTCTTCCGCATATCTGCTTTCGATCAGTACGATACCAAGGAAGCTGTTCAGTGACGGTGAAAAGTTTCCTGTCGTCACATGCCCGATCTTCCTGCCATCGGCCTTCACTTCATAGTGGCCTCTTGGTACGCCTTTGTCTGTCATTTCGACACCTGCAAGCCTTCTGCTCAAGCCATCTTCTTTTTGTCTGATCAGTGCCCCCCGGCCGATGAAATCTTCCTTATTAAACTTTACAAACATCCCCAGTCCTGCTTCAAGAGGCGTTATGGATTCTGATATCTCGCATCCGTATAGCGGCAGGGCAGCTTCAAACCGCAATGTATCCCTCGCGCCCAGCCCTGCGGGAATGAGCCCTTTGCCCCTTCCGGCTTCAAGCAGCCTTCTCCATAACTCAGGAGCATTTTCAGGTGCAAGGTATATTTCGAATCCGTCTTCTCCTGTATAACCTGTCCTTGATATAAGGGCTTCGGTGCGGTCACTGCCTTCTTTGTCAGTGCATATGGCTACATTGTTGATAAAGCGGAAAAATCCGATTTCAGACAAACATACATCAGGAACGGCAGACTGCAGTATCGCCTCTGCCATCGGACCCTGTATGGCTATTTGTGAACAGGAATCCGAAACATTTACAGCTTCGGCTTTGATTTTCAGCTCTGATCTGTCCTCCTGATCCCGTCCCTTTAGATTGGCGTCATTCCTTTTAGGATTCAAGCCCTTATTCAAGTCCAAAATACACCTTTGTATCCACTCATAATC
>JAQUNY010000089.1 GCA_028717405.1 Eubacteriales bacterium | reverse complement strand
CCATGATTGTGCAAGGGATATGGAGCTTGGTGAGATGATTACCTTATGTGACAGTTCCGGTATCAGAGTTGATGCCCTCAGAAAGACAATGCCCGCTCTTCTTCACGGACCGGCCGGAGCCGCTGCAGCTGAGAGCGAATATGGAATTGAGGACAGGGAGATACTTGATGCCATATACTATCATACCACAGGAAGACCGGGAATGAGCCTCCTGGAGAAGATCATATTTATCGCCGACCATTTAAGCCCGGAAAGAGGATATGATGGTATCGCTGAATTAAGAGAAACAGCGGTGAAAAACCTTGACACAGCCTTAATAGAAGCGATGGCCGGTACAATATCGTATGTCGCAGCAAAAGGTTTGCCAATACATACGGACATGGTCGAAGCAAGGAACTGCCTGTTGGCAAAGTGCGTCAAAAATGGTATAAATGACGGTAAGAATAAATAAAATTGCCGGAAGCGTCCGGTCGGGAGCAGATAAAGAGGGGGAACGCTGTTGTAATGATAATGAAAATCAATAAGAAGCTATATCTGAAAATGGTGTTCTACATTGCGGGGACAGCGCTGGCATTAATGCTTTTCACTGCTGTCGGTATAAATTTTGCCGCAGACTCAAGCCTTTTCGAAAAACCTCTTCTGGTGTCTGAAAACGTTATAGACAGCACTGAGGAATACCAAAATGGAAATGGGGAAGAAGTGGCAGGGACCCTTTACTACAATAGAAGAATAGATGACAGCGCAGCGGCAAAAACGACGGCTGCCCCGGCATCTCCATCTTTATCCGCATCTGCTTCAGCCTCAGCATCGTCCTCAGCAAAATCATCAGCCTCAGGCAGGACTTCATATGTATCTTTCGCATCGCCGCGTGTGAGCCCGTCACAGTCGGATGAAATTGAAACAGAGGAGACTGATGCAGTTTCATCTCCGGCAGCCACCAGCCCCGGCGCAGCAGTTATAGTGAAGCCTCAGGATGTGAAGATCGAGATAGTTAATTATTCGGGAGTTGAAGAAGCCGCTCTGGAAATCAGGGACATGCTGGCAGCTGAAGGGTATAGTAATACAGTTATCAGGCGGGAGGATTTCACAGCCGTTATAGGTGTTACAACAATTATTGACAGAAGCTCGGGAGATCTGGGAGAAAAAATACAAGATCTTCTTTTCGAAGGTAAAGAAGAGACCGGAAGGATCGAAAATGGGAATGGGAGCAGTGATTATACTATAACGATCATAATTGGCGAGGATGTTCTGCCAGAAAAAGATTAGAAAATAATAAGCGAATAATAAGAGAATATAAAGACTGACAGTTGATAATGATAATGATACTCAAATAATGTAAACAAAGATACCAAAGATATCGGGAGGAAATAAAATATTGGATATTAACAAGACAGCCGGGAAGATTGCGGTGATATTGGAAGATAAGAAAGCGCGGGACATTGAAATACTTGATATAAAAGGAAAGACAGTACTAGCCGATTATTTCGTTATTTGCAGCGGATCTTCCGAGACTCATATCAGGACGTTGTGCGATGAGGTCGAAGAGAAGCTTGAGGAGGAAGGGCTGGCCTGCCTTCATAAGGAAGGATATGGGACGGCAAGATGGATCCTGATGGATTACGGAGATATTGTAGTACACATTTTTCATAAAGATGAAAGAGAATTTTATAATATCGAGAGGCTCTGGTCGGATAGTGTGATGAAGCACCGTGACACGCCTGTAAAATAGGAAATACGGCCGGATGAAGGAAGTGTTTTGAGTATGCGCTATGAGGCTGAAAAAATCGAACAAAAATGGCAGAAAAAATGGGAAGAAAAAGGAGCCTTCACTGCTAGGGAAGCCGAAATCCCTGGAAGGAACTTTACAGGGAGAGAAGGGGAAAAAT
This sequence comes from Eubacteriales bacterium, assembly GCA_028717405.1. Taxonomy (GTDB): domain Bacteria; phylum Bacillota; class Clostridia; order JAQUNY01; family JAQUNY01; genus JAQUNY01. The sequence continues at coordinate 4,784 of JAQUNY010000089.1, read as the reverse complement.
ATTATGTCCTTGAGATGTTTCCCTACCCTTCAGGCAATCTGCACATGGGACATGTGAGAAACTATTCCATCGGGGATGTCATAGCAAGGTATATGAAAATGCACGGATATAATGTGCTGCATCCCATGGGCTGGGATTCATTCGGACTCCCGGCAGAGAATGCCGCAATATCAAGAGGAATACATCCGAATGAATGGACATGGGGCAACATATCCAATATGAGGAAGCAGCTGAAACAGCTCGGCCTCAGCTATGACTGGGAGCGCGAGGTCGCGACCTGCCATCCGGATTACTATAAATGGACTCAGTGGATGTTCCTCCAGCTGTATAAGAAGGGGCTGGCGTATAAAAAGAAATCATTTGTCAACTGGTGTCCTTCCTGTAATACTGTCCTTGCAAATGAACAGGTTATCGGCGGCAAATGCGAAAGATGCAAACAGAATGTCGGCAAGAAGGATCTGGAACAGTGGTATTTTAAAATAACCGAATATGCACAGAGGCTCCTCGACGATCTGGAGAAGCTGCCCGGATGGCCTGAAAAAGTAAAGATAATGCAGCAGAACTGGATAGGCAGGAGCGAAGGAGTCGAGGCTGACTTTGTGCTTGAAGATATTCACAGCGCAGCGGCAGAAGTATCAGAAGCGGCAGAAGCATCAGAAGCGGCAGAAGCAGCAGGGAAGGAAGATAAAACCACCCGTCAGAAAACAATGATCAGCGTGTATACCACAAGACCTGACACCATATATGGCGTAACATATATGGTTATGGCTCCCGAGCACCCAATGCTGGATAAGATTATTAAGGGGCTCCCGCAGGAGAAAGGCTGCCTTGATTTTGTTAAAAGCATGTCATCACTGAATGAGATAGAGAGAACATCTGCTGAAACCGAAAAAATCGGGATATTTACGGGCAGGTATGTCATCAATCCGTTAAATGGCGACAGGGTGCCGCTGTATATCGCGAATTATGTACTGGCCGAATATGGCACAGGGATCGTAATGGGAGTCCCTGCACATGACCAGAGAGACTTTGAATTTGCCGCGAAATACGGCATACCTGTCAAAGTAGTCATACAGCCTGAAAACTTGAGGCTTAAAGCAGACGAAATGTCCGAAGCTTATGTAGACCCCGGTATTCTTGACAACTCGGGGATTTTTGACGGCATGGTCAGCACAGCTGCAATTGGAGCTATCATCGATCATATGGAAAAAATCGGCGCGGGCAGAAGGAAAATCAACTTCAAGCTGCGTGACTGGCTGATATCAAGGCAAAGATACTGGGGAGCTCCCATACCGGTAATATATTGCGACAAATGCGGGATCGTGCCTGTGCCTGAAAAGGATCTGCCAGTGGTACTCCCGACCGATGTGGCTTTTACCGGCCTTGGAAAGTCGCCCCTGTCAGGCAGTGCATCATTTCTGGAGACTGTATGCCCTGTATGCGGAGGTAAAGGCAGGCGGGAGATCGACACCATGGATACATTTGTCTGTTCCTCATGGTATTATCTGAGATATTGCGATCCGCACAACGACACACAGCCATTCGGCAAAGACAAAACGGATTACTGGATGCCCGTGGACCAGTATATCGGCGGTATTGAGCACGCAATACTGCATCTGCTTTATTCAAGGTTTTTCGTAAAAGCGCTGTATGATATGGGACATGTCACATGTGACGAGCCGTTTAAAAATCTTCTGACGCAGGGAATGGTCCTTAAGGACGGCGCTAAGATGTCAAAGTCACTGGGGAATGTTGTCAGCCCGGAAGAAATAATCGGGAAATTTGGCGCCGATACAGCGAGATTGTTTATACTTTTTGCTTCGCCTCCGGAGAAAGACCTCGAATGGAATGACCAGAGTGTTGAGGGATGCTACAGGTTCATAAACAGGATTTGGCGAATTGTGGAAGAACTGGCTCCGCCTTTACCTCCGCCTCCGCCAGAAAGCGGATCTGATCCCTCCGGTAAAACGGACGCCGGCGCAGAAACCACTGATGTCAGTGCCATTGAAGCTGAAAACAGGGATTTGGACTATGCTGTAAACTACTGTATCAGGAAGGTCACAGAGGATATCCGCGAGCGTTTCAATTTCAATACAGCTATCAGTGCGGTGATGGAAATGGTAAATGCTTTTTATGCATACAGAGAAAAAGTACCCGCCGGTAAAAGGAAAGCTGCGCTCACAAAAAAAGCTGTTAAAACACTGATCCTTTTAATGGCGCCTTTTGTCCCGCATGTCGCCGAGGAACTGTGGAAAATGACAGGCGGAGACGGGAGTGTTCATGAGCAAAAATGGCCGTCCTATGATCCGGATGCAATAAAAAAGGATGAGATCGAAATAGTAATTCAGATCAACGGGAAGATCAGAGAGAGGACCATGGTCGCCACAGGACTTGGCGCAGATGAACTGAGCCGCACAGTAATGAAGATGGAGGCGGTCATGAAGCTGACTGACGGCATGAAAATCATCAAGGTGATACCTGTGCCCGGCAAGTTGGTTAATATTGTGGCCAGGCCTTCTTAAGACTGGTGAAGTTATTTATTTGTATGCTGACATAAAGGGGAAGAATGACAAAAATAAAAGCAGGCGCAATTATATTCGATTTTGACGGTGTCATAGCCGATACGGGAGAAGACATCGCATATGCCATACAGAGTACCCAGAAAAAATTCGGAATACCTCAGATGGACAGAGATGAGATCATATCATTTGTGGGCAACGGGATGGGAAACCTTATCAGAAATGTATTCAAAGGCAGCAGCGAACAGGTAATCAGTGAGGCCCTGCCTTACTACAGGGAGTTTTACTTCAGAAATTGTGTAAAATATACAAAACTGTATAAAAACACACTGTCAGTACTGAAGCATTTTAAGGCCAGGGAGAAGGGCATAGTATCAAATAAACCTGAAAGTATAACAAAGGCTATTATGGAAAAGCTGGGGATCAGCAGCGATTTTGGCATTGTTATCGGACCTGAATCTGCAGGTTCGCTGAAACCGGAGCCGGAGGGTATCCTGAAAGCGCTTGCGCACCTGAAGGCAGAGCCCGGTAAATCACTTATGGTTGGCGATGCATGTACCGACATTTTTGCAGGGAAGAAGGCGGGTACCTTCACATGCGGCATCACTTCAGGCTTCGGGGATACAGATGCACTAATAAAGGCGAGCCCAGACCTGATTATTGATGATATAGGCGAACTGATAACAAAGGTGGAATAAGAAGGAAATGTATTTAATATAAAAGTAATAAATTGACAATAATAGAAAAATATAATACAATGGCTGCATCATGGAAATATTATTGGATGTTTCAGGTGCGGCCATTATTATGTCCTGCAGGTGGGACAGGCAGGCAGAACAGGGCCGTATAAAAGAGAAGAATTAATTATACCACGGTGGAAATCGGGATTTGCGGAGGCGGGGGCAGTAAGATGAAGATAACACTGTTCGGGAGGGAGTTGGCCTTAAGTAACCGAAATGCGGCAATTGTTGCAGCGGCAGCTTTACTGATTGTTTCTTTTCTGGGGTACATGATCAGCATGAAAAGTCAGCCTGTAATAGCCGGTAATTTGCGTATATCATCCGCAGGTTCATCTATATCTTTTTCGTCCCCGGTCACATCGGATGATCCGGATGGAGAAACTGATGAGGGGAATGAAGGTCAGGAAGCGGAAGAAACTTCCCCGGCAGCAGATGAACTGATATATGTTTATGTGACGGGATGTGTCAAATCTCCCGGAGTGATACAAATAAAAAGGGGAAGTATAATAAAAGAAGCTGTAGACAAGGCCGGAGGCTTTACAGATGACGCTGACATATATAATGTGAATCTTGTATACAGGCTATATGACAATACCATGCTCAGAATAAAGCCTGTTGTTTATCAGGTCGTGCCTCCTGACTATACGGCTGCCGTCGGAGCTGATGGCAGCGTTGCTGAAAACAGTGAGTATGCCGGGACAGGATGTTCGCTTGATGTAATAACCGGACCAATTGATGCTGTTATCTATGAGGGCGAAGAGTCATGCGGCATCAGTTACAATAATAATACCGGACCGGAGCAGCCTGACGGAGCCTGCAGGATCAATATCAACAAGGCAACCGCGGCGGAACTTGAGGCTTTGCCGGGGATAGGCCCCGTTACAGCCGCTGCAATTGTTTCTCACAGAAATGAGAACGGCTATTTTTCGGCCATAGAAGACATAATGGCTGTACCGGGGATCAAGCAGGGAAGATTTGATCAGATAAAAAATTTCATATACGTTGACGTTTTACATTAGCATGATAAAGATCAAGCATAATAAAGAGCAATTATTATAAAGTTCCGGTAATAAATTGTTGGCAATAATTATAAAGTGACAGCATAAAAACAGGCCGACCCTCTCAGGCCGGCCTGTCTGCGGCTGTCAGAGGACAGCCACCTCCATTTCGTGTACCACCCAAGCATCACTCCTTTCTTTACGAAAGTCGGCTCCGGTTGCCGCGATGCATATAATATTACATGCAAATTCATGCTACCATAATGAGCATAATAAGTCAAATCCAAGTTTCAAGCGGCTCTTATATGGTACAAAGCATTTTTGAAATGTATAATTAATTGCATAAGACAGTAAAATAGCAAATTTTTCAGGCAGGGGCATCAGAAGATCAGGCAATCTAAAGATCAGAAAATAAAACAATCAGGAAATACAAATATAAAGGAAATATACAGATAGATAGGTGAAAAAGGAGGCGGTGAAGAAAATGAACGGGAAATATATCATTGCACTCGACCAGGGAACAACGA
>JAQUNY010000088.1 GCA_028717405.1 Eubacteriales bacterium | reverse complement strand
CTGCCATCAGAATACATCGTCTCGGTCCTGAAAGTCGTGATTTCATAATTTACGCCGTTTAACACAAGGGTAACCGTCCCATGCTTCATCCCCGTGAGTATGGTCCTGCGGCCATTAAAAACAGCAGTTACTTTCTGCGGAGGGGCTGAAGACGCTATGTCCCAATCCTGGGGATCCCTCCCCAGGAGGCTGTCGCGTATACAACCCCCTGCGGCATAGGCCTTATACCCGGCCTCCTCGAGCTTGTTAATTATTATTCTGACATCTTCGGGAAGAATGATTTTTTCAGGATGAATATTCATTCTGATACACTCCCTGTCTGTGATGCGGGGTTTTTCACAGGCTGGCCTTCAGGTACAATGAGGCTTACTGCAGATACGTTGAGGGTAATTATATTGAATGCAGTGAGCCTTTCCACTGTCTCAGCAATTTTTTGCTGCACTTCTTCAAGCACTTTTTTGATGTTATACCCGTATATCATAACAAGGCCAATGTCTATTATTACGCCGTCGGAAAGATTTTCGGCGCTGAAGGACCTGATGCCTGCTACGCCGTTGATATCGGCGGCAACGTACAGGGCCAGCTGCCTGAGAGCATAATCGGAGATGGTATATTTGCCCATATAACTGAAAGTAGGCCTTACGACCGATTTTTCACCAATTGGCTGATAAGTGCCCTTTCCGTGTCTTCTGAATATCTGCAGCGGATCAAGTATAAATCCTGAAAAGTCTTTTTTGATTTCGAATGTCGGGACGGGTATAACATGCTTTCCTTTCTCTTTTCTGGTAGATATAGCCTGGCTTATTTCATATTCGCTGGCTACGTCCGTGATGTCGATTTTCTGGTTAACAGCTGGCAGTTCCAGCCTCTCTGCGATTTTGTCAACCATGCTTTCAGATGTGCCGAGTATGAGTATTGCGTCAGGTCTGTGTTCTCTCAACGCCTGTTTGATTTCTTCAGCATATTTGTCGTCAAGGAAAAGAGCGCGTCTCACCGAAGCGATTTTGGTTGCCTCTCTTTTCGCTGAACTGCCCGCGATTATCTGGCTGTTCCTGATGAGAAGCCCGTCGTCGATTATGAAATCGATATCTTTTTCCCTGGCGACCCAGGCTGCCCTGTGGCTCTTCCCGGATCCGCTTGGTCCTATAAATGATACAACTCTCAATTAAAACCCTCACTCCGGCTAAATCAATTTATGCCCATATTAAACCCATAACTGCGGAACTCGTCCGGTGTATCTTCTGTTGCTCAGGGCAAGCCGGGTACTTTCATGAAATCTTCAGCTTCCGGCGTCATTCATCTGTTTCCCAGTTGTGCCAGACATTCTGCACATCATCCAGGTCCTCAAGATGCTCAATAAGTTTTTCCATAAGATCCTTCTGCTCATCACTTTCAGTTCTGACCCATGTCGTTGGTATCATTGCAAGGCTGGCATCAGCAAAGGCATATCCTTTTTCTTCGAGCTTCTTTCTTATCTCTGAAAAATCCGCCGGCTCGGTTATTACCTCATAATAGCCGTCACCGCTGCTGAAATCCTCGGCCCCCGCCTCTATCGCATCAGACATGACCTTTTCTTCCTGCTCTTCCTGCCCTTCCTTCCCAGGGGCTTTTTCCTCGTCCTTTTCAATGAGGATCAGGCCTTTTTTATTAAACATGAAGCTCACACATCCCGTTGTCCCGAGATTGCCCCCATATTTGTCGAAAAAGTGCCTTATATCACCGGCAGTACGGTTTCGGTTGTCAGTAAGCGTCTCCACAATAACTGCCACTCCTCCGCTTCCATAACCTTCGTATGCAATTTCCTCATAGCTGGCCTGGTCTGTGTCTCCGGCTGCCTTTTTAATACTTCTCATTATGTTGTCATTGGGAACATTAGCGGCCTTTGCCTTCGCGATTATATCGCTGAGTCTTGAATTACCGGCCGGGTCTGAGCCGCCCTGCTTCACTGCTATGGCAATTTCCCTTCCCAGCTTTGTAAAAATCTTGCCTTTCTGTGCATCCGTTTTTTCTTTTTTATGTTTGATATTTGCCCATTTTGAATGGCCTGACATTTAAATACTCCCCCTGTTCGTTCCTGTCTGCTCGATCCTGTCTGTTCATAATTTTAGCTGCCAGTGTCAAATGCTCCGGCCTAAAGACTTTATCACGGTTTCATCTGCCGGCTTTCCCCCTGTTTTATCCTCAGGTCCCGCCCTGATGCTCAGAAAATTGCCTCTCAAATCGGCGGTTATATGTGTCCTTCCATATTCCCTGATAATAGCCTGGCCACAGGTGATTTCACTGATTTTCCCGCTTATGGCCGATGCCGCCTTTGACGGGACGAAAAAAGAAGCATCAACCAGCTCGCCATACTCCACCCCGCCGGAATATATTTCCTCCTTGTCGAGAGCGGGCTTCAGACGTTCCCAGGCGCCATATCCAACAGAGATTCCCAATCTGTCACAGCACAATGTCACAGCCGGCTTTGCATCGCCCACAGCAGCATTGGCTGCGGCGCTGTACGCCCTGCCCAGGCCTGAAGCCCCAAGCAATATGCCTCCGAAATACCTGGTCACTGTTATAACAACATCATAAAGACCGTTTCCCGTTATTGCCTCAAGTATTGGAATTCCTGCTGTTCCTGAAGGTTCGCCGTCATCGCTTGATTTCTGAAGCAATATTTCATTCTCAAACACCCGGTAAGCATAGGCCACATGCCGCGCTTCCCTGTGTGCAGTCCTGACCTGCCTGACATATGAATCGGCTTCCTCTGCACTTTCGACATGCCTGATTTCTGCAATAAACCTCGATTTTTTGACCTCTGTTTCGGCTTTCGCAACGCCGGATATCGTACCATATTTTTCCATATTGCCTTCCCGTCAAACTCTATGCATCGGCGCTGATTTACGTACTTTACCGGATATAATGATGCGTGGTCTTCCTCAGCTCAAAACAATTTCCCACGGCACCGATAAATTATGGCGCCGCATAAAAGTGCCGGCGCCATGTCCAGTTAATTTCGTAATTCAGGAGCTATATGCAGGACAGCCTGCCGTCATTACATGCCAGATGCTTCTTATCTGACAATACCCATTTCTGAATTGCCGGCAATGCTTTGGATACAATTTGCCGACTCAGGTCAATTCTTTGTATTTCGCATAGGAAAGGCTTAGAAGCGACCTGTCCTGGCTGTACGTGATCATATCCATGGCGGTTTTGATATCAAAAAATCCGCCTTCGGAAAACTTATCTTTTTGTATGTTGTATTTTTCCTCTTCTGATTTCATAATATACCAGGTGATACGGTTGCAGATCGGTCTCTGCCTTGTCACTGAATAGAATTCATAACTGGTCCCGCCGGCCTGGGTAACAATGTCAGCCTCGACTCCCGTCTCTTCCTTCACCTTCTTGATTGCCACCTCGTTCGGTAAATCTCCTGACCTGATAACGCCCTTCGGCAATACCCACTCGCCTTTTTCGTTTTTCAGGAGAAATATTTTATCCCCTGAAAAAACAACTCCGCCAGCGCAATCCCTTATCAGCATATCAGCACTCCTTTCGCGACAAAAATAATTAAGCATGACTGCCGTCATCTCAATATCATTTTACCTTTTTTCAGGAGTAAAGACAATCACTCGCATCATTAAGGTTCAGGAACCTGATATTCAGCCGGATATTCAGCGGGCCCTGAAAGGTCTGGTGTTAAGAGGATTGGTATATGTATATTCCTGCCCCAGATAATTTTTTATTACGGCTTTGTTCTCGTCAAGACTCACCAGGTATTCCGGATTTATGGGCGTTTTCCCGCCCCCTCCAGGCGCGTCTATCACAAACACCGGCACCGCATATCCTGAGATATAGCCGCGTATCTGACGCATCAGCTCTATGCCTTCTGAAACCGGCGTCCTGAAATGTCCGATACCTTTGGCGATATCACACTGATACAGATAATACGGCCTGACTCTTATCTTTACAAGCTTTGTGAACAATTCTTTCAGAACTCCGGCGTCATTATTTATGCCTTTCAGAAGGACGCTCTGGTTCCCGAGCGGTATCCCTGCATCCGCTATCATTTCACAGGCCTTTGACGATTCCGGCGTTATTTCCTTCGGATGGTTGAAATGAGTATTGATCCATATGGGATGGTACTTGCGCAGCATTCCTACGAGCTCGCCGGTTATCCTCATCGGCAGGACAACAGGGACTCTGGTCCCTATCCTTATAACCTCAACATGGGGCATCTGCCTGAGACGCATGATTATGGATTCAAGCCGCGCATCGGAAAGCATCAGCGGGTCGCCTCCGGAAAGGAGGACATCCCTGATTTCTTTATGCGCTCCGATATAATCAAAGGCCTTTTCCATTGAAGCCGTGGAGGCTGTAAAATCCTCGCCGCCGACTATTCGTCTGCGGGTACAGTGCCTGCAGTACATTGAGCATTTATGAGTCAGAATGAAAAGAACCCTGTCCGGATATCTGTGTACAATGTTTTCTGTAGGCGAAAATTTTTCTTCCCCCACGGGATCGTCCATTTCACAAGGCTCTGTATCCATTTCCGAAGCAGAGGGCACAGCCTGCATCCTTATCGGGCATTTTTTGTCGCACGGGTCCATAAGGGACGCATAGTAAGGTGTAACCGCCATTTTGAATCTCTCAAGGCAGCTTTCAATGTCCTCTTTTTCGTCATTTCGGAGGCTGATGACCCTGGATAGCTGTTCACAGTTCATGACCCTGTTCCTGACCTGCCATTTCCAGTCGTCCCATTGCCTGCCCGGTACTCCGCGCCAAACGGCGGCAGGCTTTGATCCCGGCACGGCGCCTTCGGCGGTATCTCCGCCGGCATCATATATCAGTTCTTCAGCTGTTTCCGACATTTTCAGATTCCTCCGCGCCGTCCTTTATCCTGCCCGTCGTACAAACGGGTCCTCCGGAGGGAAACCGGCCGTATCGTGCCAATGCGTTTTTAAGTACGCTTAAAACCAATTCATTGTAGCCTGTTCCGCAAAAACCGGCCAGCATGGGGAAGTCGCTGTAGCCGGGAGCGAGTCCGGGCAGCGGATTAATCTCTATAAAGTATACGGTGCCGTCTTCGGACATCCTGAAATCTATTCTTGAGAAATCCCTGCATTCGAGCGTTTTATGTATTCCCAGAGCAATTTCTTTTATTTCCTCCGTCTTTCCGGCAGGAAGGTCTGCAGGGGGGCATACATATTCTACATATTTTTTATAATTACATTTGACATTATAGCTGTATATGCTTTCTTCGCGTTTACTGCTGAGATATTTTATTTCCATGGGTTCAAAAGCACTGGCGCCGTCACCGTTCCCCAGGATGCCGACAGTGAATTCTCTTCCTTTTATAAACTCTTCGATAAGCATCGGCTGGTCATAGGTCGCAAGGTTTTTCGCCACTACATTCCTCAGCTGCTCTTCACAGTCTGCTATGGCAATTTCAGATATCCCCTTGCCCGAACCTTCCTGATTAGGCTTTACTATCACGGGAAATTTCAATTCAGGATCAAGGACAAATGCGGGTTCGCGAACGACCTGGTAACGGGGCGTCGCAAAGCCGAACGCGCTAAGATACCTCTTCGTTATCGCCTTGTCCAGGCTGAGGCACAATGTCGTCTCGTCAGAGCCTGTATAAGGTATCCCGAGGAAACTGAGGATAGCGGGAATGTGGGCTTCTCTTCCTCTTCCTGATAAGCCCTCCGCAATATTGAACACTATATCTGCTTTTGATTGTCTGATTTTATCCGGGAACCCGGTGTCGGCTTCAATAAGATCAACCTTTATGCCTTCGGTTTCCAATGCTTTTTTTATCGCATCAATGGTCTCAAAAGAATCATATTCCGCTTCTGAATCAATGGCACCGCCTTTGATGCCTTTTTTCAGGTTGTACGCAATGACTGCGCACAACCCCGGAGGGACGCTTTCGTTTTCGTTTTCGTTTTCACCCATCAAGCTGATCACTCTCTATCTGCAGCATTTATTTATTGAAGAACAACGTCTTTACAATATGTTTATAATTATAGTCGTTAAATATGGTAAAACAACATCAGATTTGAATATGCCGGTGCGGTTTAAGGCCTCATGAGGCCCGCGTTGAAGATTGTAACTCTTTTTCATCCGTTATCGGATTAATTCGCGTTTTATTGCCGGTTTTCTTTACTAAACGTCTGCATAATATTATAATGATTACGCCTGAACAGTTTCGGCATCAGAATATCCTTTTTCAGGAGTTCGGCAGCAGGAGCGGCAGGGACAGCAGGCGGCAGGCAGTTATTATGGGATAACAAGGAGATACAAATTGGGAAGACTTGTGGGAACAATATCAAGAGGTATCAGGGCCCCCATCATCCGTAAAGGAGACGACATCTGCAGCATTGTTACAGATAGTGTGCTCAGTGCTGCCGCAGGTAACGGGTTTTCAATAGGCGACCGGGATATAATCGCAGTCACAGAAGCCGTGGTGGCACGCGCTCAGGGCAATTATGCAACTGTAGCTCAGATTGCAGCCGATATAAGGCACAAATTTAACGGCAAGCCGCTGGGAGTCATCTTCCCGATATTGAGCCGCAACAGGTTTGCTGTCTGCCTCAGAGGCATAGCGGCGGGTTCCTCCGAAATCGTACTTATGCTCAGCTATCCTTCAGATGAAGTCGGCAACCACCTCATCAGCCAGGATCAGCTTG
>JAQUNY010000087.1 GCA_028717405.1 Eubacteriales bacterium | reverse complement strand
GGATACGGCTCCCCCGACTGTACCGGGTATGCCCGATGCAAACTCAAAACCTGAAAGGCCCGCCCTGCATGCTTCGGCAGCAACTTCTGAAAGCAGTGCGCCGGCCTCCGCTTCAACCATCTCACCTCTGATTATACAGGCTTTATATCTGCCGCGCAATTGCATTACGGCTCCCCTTATACCCTTATCTGTTACAATAATGTTGCTCCCGTTTCCGATAATATGGCATTTGACGCCATAATGCCTGCAAAGATCGATGCAATTCTCAATTTCCCTGTCGGAAGACGGCATAAGGAAATAATCTGCCGGTCCGCCGACCTTAAATGTGGTATGCGCAGACATTGGTTCATCCTTCAGAAATCCGCTTTCTCCCAAGGCTGCGGTAAGTTCTTTTTCAAATCCGGATTCAGGCATCTTTCCCTCTTTCGGCTTCGTCAGCTTTACTCCTGATATTCCATGCGACCTTTTCATTGAGCACTTTTGCCGCATTATACCCCATTTTTTTCTGCCTGTTGTTCATTGCGGCGACTTCCACAATAATGGCAAGGTTCCTTCCGGGCCTCACAGGTATGTTTAGAGACGGTACTTCAATCCCCAGGATATCGGTATATTTCTCGACCAGTCCCAGCCTGTCATAATGCTTTTTTTCGTTCCATATCTCAAGATGTATGATCAGGTTGACATTTTCAGTCATTTTTACAGATCCCACACCATAGAGGTTCTTCACGTCCAGGATCCCGATGCCGCGTATCTCTATAAGATGCCTTATGATGTCAGGAGAAGTGCCTACAAGAGTCTTGTCTGAAACCTTCCTCACCTCGACTATGTCGTCGGCTACCAGGCGGTGGCCTCTTTTCACGAGTTCCAGGGCTGCCTCGCTTTTTCCCACCCCGCTCTCGCCAAGTATCAGTATACCTTCGCCGTATACCTCGACAAGCACTCCATGCATTGTTTCCCTTGGCGCAAGCTGCACATTCAGGTATCTTATTATACCGCTCATAAATCTTGAAGTGATGTCTGAAGTCCGCATCAAAGGTATGTCGAATTTCTTAGAGGCGTCTGCCAGCTCCGGTGGGATCTCAAGACTCCTTGATACGACAGTGCATGGAAATCCATGTTTTAAAAAGGACTCAAGTCTTTCTTTGCGTTCCTGAGACGGCATCGTTTCAAGATATGACATTTCGCTTTTCCCGATTATCTGTATCCTGTCGCTGCCGAAATAATCCATATATCCGGCAAGCTGAAGTCCCGGCCTGTTCACATCCGACGTAACGATCATTGTTAACCCGAATCTTGTTCCTTCATATACTGTTTCAAGCTGAAATTCTTCCTTTAATTCCTGCAGCGTTACGCTGAACATGATATCAGCCCCTTCCATGTTCTTTCAGATACCTGTCGATCGACAAGGCTGCCGTTTTGCCTGCACCCATTGCGAGGATAACAGTCGCGGCTCCCGTCACTGCGTCACCTCCGGCAAACACTCCTTCAATACTGGTTTCCATCGTTTCCTCATTTACTATGATACCGCCCCAGCTTTGGGTTTTCAATTCCGGCTCGGAGGATGCCAGAAGCGGATTAGGCGACTGCCCGATAGCTACTACAACTACTTCGGCATCGACTATATGCTCCGATCCCCTGACCGGGACAGGGCGTCTTCTTCCCGAAGCGTCAGGTTCTCCAAGCTCCATCCTGGCACATTCCAGTCCTTCAGCCCATCCTTTTTCATTACCTGTTATTTTTACAGGATTTGTAAGTAATCTGAAGATTATGCCTTCTTCTTTGGCGTGATGCACCTCTTCAGCCCTGGCAGGCATTTCCTGTTCGGACCTCCTGTATATGATACTTACATTTTCGGCGCCAAGGCGTTTGGCGCAGCGGGCAGCGTCCATTGCGACATTTCCGCCTCCGATGACAGCCGTATTGCTGCCAATTATAACAGGGGTATCTGTTTCAGGATATTTATACGCCTTCATCAGGTTTACTCTTGTAAGAAATTCATTCGCCGAATAGACACCGTTGAGGTTCTCTCCGGGTATGCCTATGAAAGACGGCAGACCTGCGCCTGTGCCGATGAAAAACGCTTCAAATCCTTCGCTTTTTAAATCATCCAGTGTCAGCGTCCTGCCGATCACCATATTTGTCTTTATTTTGACACCATGGGTCTTCAGCTGCGCTATCTCAGCCGCGACAATGTCTTTGGGAAGCCTGAATTCGGGAATACCATATACAAGGACGCCTCCGGGTACATGAAATGCCTCGAAGACGGTTACGTCATAGCCATATGCTGCAAGATCGCCCGCGCATGTGAGCCCCGCAGGGCCTGACCCGATGACGGCAACTTTTGTTTTTACCTTTGCGCAGGCATTCCCGTTTGCAATCGCATTCGCATTGACGCCGGACTCTTTCGCCTTCATGGCAAAATCTGCCACAAAACGTTCAAGACGGCCTATTGCCACCGGCTCGCCCTTTATGCCCCTGACGCAAAGCTGCTCGCACTGCGTCTCCTGAGGACACACCCGTCCGCATACCGCAGGGAGGCTGTTTGTTTCCATGATTTTTGAATATGCGTCAAGAAACCTGTCTTCAGAAATAAGCCTGATAAACTCCGGTATGGCAACATTTACCGGGCATCCCGCAACACAGGGCCTGTGCTTGCAGCCAAGACATCTCTGAGCCTCCGCCTTTGCCAGTTCAACAGTATAGCCAAGAGCTACCTCATTAAAATTAGTTGCCCTGATAACAGGATCCTGCTCGGGCGTTTGTGTTTTTTCCGGTTTCATATCAGGCATTTCCAAGACCTCCAAGCTTGCATTCGTGCTTTTCCGTACTCAGCTTTTCCTCAGTCCTGTAAATGCCCTGTCTTCTTATAGCTTCGTCAAAATCAACCTGATGGCCATCAAAGTCAGGTCCGTCAACACAGGCAAACTTCACCTGTCCCCCCACTGTGACCCGGCATCCTCCGCACATTCCCGTGCCGTCTACCATAATCGGATTCATGCTGACTATTGTATCTATGCCGAGTTTCTTAGTCATTTCGCTGACCGCCTTCATCATGACAAGAGGGCCTATCGCTATGGCAATATCATATTTTGCACCTTGGTCTATAAGTTTTTTAAGTACTTCGGTAACAAACCCTTTTAAGCCTTCAGATCCGTCTTCCGTTGCAATATGGAGACTCGCTCCGGCAGCCCTGATCTCATCCTTCAGGAATATAAGGCTGCTGTTGCGGAAGCCGATTATTGCATCGACTTCGACGCCAAGGCTTCTCAGTTTTTTTACCTGGGGATATGCGATAGCCGTGCCGAGGCCTCCGCCTATTACCGCAGCCTTCTTTATGCCTTCCTGATAATGTGTGGGTTTGCCTAGAGGCCCGGTAAAATCAAGTATGCTTTCACCTTCATTTAACCCGCCAAGCATTTTCGTAGTTTTGCCTACCTCCTGGAATATTATTGTGACTGTTCCGTTTTCGCGGTCATAGTCGGCCACAGTAAGAGGGATCCTTTCTCCTCCTTCATTGACTCTGAGTATGATAAACTGCCCTGCTTCGGCCTTTCTCGCCACATAAGGAGCGTCTATTTTCATAAGTGTGACATTCGGCCCCACTACCCTCTTCTCCAGAATCCTGTACATTGTATGATCCCTCTCCTTGTTATCTTTTTTCTTGTAATATCACCACTGTATTCTATAATTAATTATATTGACAGTCAATAATGAATAGTTTATTATGTATTTAGATGTAGATAAATGAATTTAAATGTAATTACAGGAGTATAGGATATGAAAATAATTAATCTGTTCGGAAGCGGAAAACCGGTAGTCTCTTTTGAGGTGTTTCCTCCAAAACCCGAAATGCCCGTCAGCAGTGTATATGGAGCACTGGAGAAGCTCACTGCCCTTGGCCCCGGCTATATGAGCGTTACATACGGCGCTGCAGGGGGAAGCCGTAATTCAACTATAGAAATTTCGTCAACCATCAAAGCCTGCCACGGAATTGAAAGCATGGCTCACTTTACCTGTGCGGGTCACAGTTATGGCGAAATAGACAATATGCTTTTACAGTTAAAAGAAAATGGACTTGAAAACGTACTTGCCCTGAGAGGCGACCCTCCGGCGGACGACCCGGGCTTTGATTTCAGCAAAGGAGCTTACCGCTATGCCTCTGAGCTGATTTCACATATCAGATCGTCAGAGGCCGGCAGAAACCTTTGTATTGCTGCTGCCGCATACACCGAAGGCCATACGGAAAGCCTCCGTTTAAAAGATGACCTTGAGCATTTGCGGCATAAAGTAGATTGCGGCGTTGATTTTCTGGTCACACAGCTTTTCTTCGACAACAGGAGCTTTTACAATTTCATGGACAGGGCTGCAGGTGCAGGGATATCCTGCCCTGTTACCGCAGGTATAATGCCGGTATACAAGGCAGACCAGATCAAGAGGATAGCGGCACTCTGCGGAGCTTCAATCCCGGCAAAGCTTGTGCTTTTGATGGATAAGTACGGCGCCTCTCCTGACGATATGAGGAAGGCAGGTATCGAATATGCAGCAGCTCAGATACGTGACCTGGTTGAAAACAACACAGCCGGAATACACCTTTATACCATGAACAGGCCGGTATCTGCAGCTGAAATAATCGACGCCGCAGGGATAGGACCGGCATAATTTTTAATATCCGGCTTTTCTGTACGTCTCAAAAATTTATTAGCTTAAATTCATACCCCAGAGCCTTAATATCCCTGATTATCAAATCGAGGGCTTCAGCATTATCCTTTGAGACCGCGTGCAGAAGTATGACGGCGCCATTATGCAGATTTTTCATTACCTTGTCATACGCGTACCCGGGTCCTCTTATTACCGTAGTTACCCAGTCATCGTACGCGTAGCTCCAGAACACAGTAACATAGCCCAGCTGTCTTGCTGCCTCAAGGGCCCTGATACTGTATGTTCCGCTCGGTGGCCTCATATATTTGAAAGTCTGTCCGGTAAGCTTGTAAAAATCGTCTTCAAGTCGGTTGAATTCATATTCAAATGTTTCGTAGCTTATAGCCGTAAGATCTTTATGGTTGACCGTATGGTTGCCGACGATATGCCCCTCATCAGCCATCCTCAATACAAGATCAGGCCTGCTGCTGATATAGTCGCCGGTTATAAAAAATGCGGCCTTTACATTATTATCTCTGAGTGTGTCCAGTATCATGGGCGTATAGCCCTGTTCGTACCCCTGGTCAAACGTCAGATATACGATTTTACGTGTAGTGTCTCCCAGATAATAGCTGCCGCTGTCTTCCAGTATCTTTTCTATGTCGGGATTTATTTCCGTCGGGCGGTTTTCATTGTTAAGCCGTATCCACCAGTCATATCTGGTGTTATCGATCAGATCGAGAGCTGCCGTATCAAGTTTTTTGGATGCTATATAACTGCTGTCATATGAATGTGAAGGCCTTGCCGGCGACGCTGTCAATGAAGAGGCTGCGACTGAAACCGCAACACTGCCGGTGGCATATGTACCGTTCTCGGCGGTCGTTGTGGCTCCGCCTGTGCCTGTTCCGGTGTTCGCGGCCGGATCAGTGCCGGCTGAAGGCTCGTTTTTTCTGAATATTGAAGCAAAGTCAAGTAAAGCTTCTTTGCCGGCCTTTCTCGCGTTTCCGGAAAACATAAAAACTCCAATAAGCAGCGCAAGCAATATGACATCAATAGCTATAACTGTCCGGTACAGCCTGCCGCGTATCATCTTTTTTTTGTTTGACGTATATTTCAGAGTCATGTTTTTTTCCTCACCAGCTCCCGCCATTCAAGGTCTCCGCGTTCAAGTGCCTTGACCAGAAGCTCGGCAGTAGCAATATTTGTCGCAAAGGGTATGGAATTTATATCACAGAGCTTAAGCAATGAGTTCATCTGCGGTTCTCCCAAATCTCCGGCTGCCGTATCAGGATCCCGGAGAAAAATCACAAGATCGATCTCATTGTATGCGATCCTCGCCGCTATTTGCTCTTCTCCTGCAAGGCCTGAAGACAAAAGCCTGATATTAAGTCCTGCAGTTTCCGCTACCAGCGCTCCTGTCGCCCCTGTTGCAAGGAGTTCATGCCTCTGCAGCTCCCTTTTATATGCAAGGCAGAAATCCGCCATAAGCTCTTTTTTTTTATCATGTGCTATCAATGCAATATTCATCTATATTTGCCGTCCATTCATATAAATATAGACTCAAAAGCCTTTTTTGTCAATTTGCTCTGAGAAGAAGGGGCAATCTGAATAAGCAGGCTCAGTTCAGGCTCTCTGCCGCTATTTTATATAAACAGGCCTCTCCGGTTCCGGGCTTGTTTTATGATCTGTTATTGCTGAAGCTCCAAAATACTCATCAAGTATGTCTCTGGCTACAAATGCCGCATAGGATCCCCATACGCCCCTCTCGATAACGACCGCTACGGCTACCTGCGGGTCTTCGGCAGGTGCAAAACATACGAAGATCGCATTCGATGAGTGATTTGCCTCGCTTGTTTCAGCCGTTCCCGTTTTCCCCGCTATACTGTATTCTGCTCCCTTAAATGCTTCAGCCGCAGTTCCTTCAGCCGAAAAAGCTACCTCTATCATACCTTCCGTTATAATTTTCAGGGTCGACGCATTTACAGGTATTTCGCTATAGGCAGGCTCTCTTTCCTCTATTATCAAGCCGTTATATGAAACAACCTTTTTTAG
>JAQUNY010000086.1 GCA_028717405.1 Eubacteriales bacterium | reverse complement strand
TGAAGAATTGTATAAAACGCTTTCAGATGAATTTAACAATAAGTATTTGGAAATTGAGGCCGGAGATTATTCGCCTCATTGTCAGTCAGGAATAGCACTGCCACTGGCGTTTGGGCTTGTGCCGGAAGAGATGAAGAAAAGAGTGGCCGGAGCACTGAATCGATATGTCGTTGAAAATGATTTTCATCCAACCACCGGGTTTATGGCGACTCCACATCTGCTTCCGTTACTCTGCGATTTTGGATATGAGCATACGGCGATAAAACTGGCGATGCAGACAACATTTCCGTCATGGGGATTCATGCTAAAAACCGGAGCGACTACCATAACTGAAAGCTGGTGGGGACATGAGCGCGGTCTGCAGGCCAGTATGAATCACTATGCTCATGGATGCATCGGACGCTGGCTGTTTGAATATCCCGGAGGGATACGCCTTGATCCTGAGGTCAATGCTTTTAAGCGCTTTATTCTAAAACCGTTATTTTGTAAAGACCTGGGTCATGTTTCGGTCAGTTATCGATCCTGTTACGGTGAAATAAAGTCATCATGGAAGAATATTGACACGCATAATACGCAGGGCTACTGCAAATGGAGGTTTACGATCCCGGAAGGAACAACTGCGACAGCGCATCTCCCGGGAAGGAAACCGGCAGAATTTGGCCCTGGGACGTATATCCGCGAAATTATACCATTGACCGACCTTTAGTGTTTATTTCCAATCTTTTCTATAAGCAGAAGGAGTTTTACCGGTTTTTGATTTAAACTGGCGGGTAAAATGATTTGCTTCATTAAATCCACTCATTTCTGCTATTTCGGATATTGAGAGGTCTGATGTGTGAAGCAGGTTGGCCGCATGTGTTATTCTCAGCATCAGAAGATATTGGTGAAGGGACTTGCCGGTATTTGTCAATATCAGTTTGTTAATATAATTTGGATGAAAATTGAACAGCCTGCCGAGGCCTTCATATGTGATTTCTCTTTGACAGCCATATTCATACAGGTATTGTATGATCAAATCTACTTTATGATTCTTTTTTCCAGGGCTGACATAAATATTTTCCCTGATTCGTGCAATATTACCAAGCAAATGTTTAAATAAGCCGCCAATAATGTTGTCGCTATATTTCTTTTTCATTTTAAACTCATCAAGCATCTCAAAAAGTACACTTTCAAATCCGTGCATCTTTTTCAGGTATAGAGGATAGTTCAGAAAATCAGCATCAGTAAAATTTATTAATTCAGTAATGCTGTCATCTGAGAATCTCTCCTTATTTCTTTGAGGAATAGGGACTGTAATATCGGAATATTTGTATGTGTAATCAAAGCTGACTGCAAGCATCTGCAGGCTGCCGCCTTTATGTGTGTATATACTGTATTCGAGTCCCGGTTTCCAGATGAGCAGATCACCCGGCAGAACAGTATTACTGATGATTTCCCCGGCACAGGTTTTTTCGACTGCAATTGTACCCTTTCCCTTACATACATATATAAGCCTGTAATCAGCAGCTTTGACATCTACCAGAAACTTTTCTTCAGGTTGAAGTGACACTATACGGACGTGTCTGATGAAAGGATTTATTTCCGAGAAGCACATGGATTTTATCATTTGCTCACCATTTGCATAACCAGGATATTAATATGTTAATCATGTTATAATGAAATTTGTTATTATTCAAGTAAATTATATTCACTTTTGCATATTATATTATCGATTTGTCTCTTCTTTTTCAATAAATGGGTCAATATAATAAATATTAACTCAGGCTATAGCTTTGACAAAGAAAAAACAAAATAACAGGAAGTAAGAAAAGGTTGGAAAGAAGGAGTAATGAGAAAGTAAAAAAACAAATAAGGGAGTGAAGTTTTATGAGAAAGCAAAGAACGGGTTATGTAAGGGCAGTTTCTCTGGTAATTGCGGTCATGATGCTCTCCGGAACGCTCGGGCTGTCGTTGGGAGCCTGTGAAAAGAGCGGGGATGAACCTGACAATACCGGCGCAGCAGCATCGACAGCGACGTCTGCTGTGAAAACGACAGCGACAAAAACTCTTACAGGCACGGCTGCGAAAACAACATCCATATCTCCAACAGTAAAGCAGGAAACTGCTCCGGCAATAACTGCTCAGCCTGAAGTAAGCGAAGAGGCTGAAGTTGTAGAGGAAGAGGTAACCACTGCAGAGGAATTTGAAACTGAGATCACGGATTCACTGGGACTTGGAGAAATGAACATTGATCTTGGCGGAAAAGCGATCAGACTTATTTCGTGGGGAACAACAACGATACCTGTGCCGGAAAGAAGAGAAGCAACTGCAGCTAATGTTGTCTGGTATTCTAAAATCGAAGCTGCGGAAAAGAAGTATAATTTCAAGCTGGATTTTGAGCGCAGTCACACATCCGGACCGTTGCTCATGAATGATCTTATCAATAATACGCTTGCAGGAATAAGGATAACAGACCTGTTGCACGTGGATGGAAGTCAACTTGTACAATACGCAGCCAAAGGCATCCTTTCTCCTCTGGACAATTATTTGGATTACAACCTGCCGATAATAAAAATAAATCCTGTCCTTACAAGCGGAACTGAATGGAGAGGGAAACATTACGGGATCAGGCTTGGCACATTGCTTAAAAATGCAAGCGTTGTACTATCATATAATATGGCTTTAACCGAGGCGGCCGGACTTCCCGATATCCTTGACCTTGTAGATAAAAAGCAATGGAATTGGGATGCATTTCTGGATTATGCCAGGAAGATGACAAAAGACATCAACGGGGATGGCATAATCGATCAGTGGGGAGTATGTTCTCGGAATGATTTTCTGTTTGTAAATAACATCCTGATTTCCAATGGGACAACCGGAGCGGATTTCGTCGATGACAAACTGGTGTATGCTCTGAATAAGGCGCCTGCAATGAGAGCTCTCAACTTTGCGGTTCAGCTTGCATTTGTAGAGAGAGTGTACTTCAATACAGATGCTCCTTATAAAAAGGGACTTGCAGGGTTACTTGTCCATGATTCACTCTCTAACCTGGTGCCAATCATTGTTTCAGGGGTACCTTCCTACCTTGCTCCGCTTCCCATGGGGCCGGACGTGGATGATTATCAGAATGTGGGAAGAGTGTCATCATATGGATTATCAGCATTGGCAGAGAATCCTAAGGAAGTGACGCGCATATGGTTTGAGATCTGCCATATGTGGGACGAAAACGGCAACGATATACCCGAGCTCAAGGAAGCACAGGAGAAGTTTTTGCCCGAATCCTGGGCTTGGGATCCAGCAAACACTTCCACCAGATATTACATGCGTGAGAGAGACTACCTGGTTCAAAATTATCTGGGAGCAAATTATAAAGGAAAAAGCTACATAGATGTGGTACCTGGTCTGACATCGCTGGTAACAAATAAGGCTATAACTCCTTTGTTTAAGGGAGAGACTACTGTTGCCGGGGCGGTCGCAACCATAGAATTTGAAATGCAGAATATTCTCGACCAGTATTGATTGGAATTTTAATGAGGGATAGAAGTATTACAGAGCGCCCCTGAAAACACTAAAAGGCTGTTTTCAGGGGCACAGTTTAAATTTATCTGAAAAGTTGAAAGGCAGCTTTCGACAGCAGCAAAGCTTCCGATAAGTTGGCTTATAGAACATTTTTAACCTGAATTAATGCCTTAAGTGTTTATTACTGGTAGTTGCAGCTTGGTTTATGCGTTAGTTTGGCATTGCATGCCGAATACTGGTTCAAGTAAAGCAGGTTCACTTTTGCATATAATGTTATCAATTTATCTCTTCTTTTAACATACAGGTGTCAATATAATAAATATGAACTTAGGCTATAACGAATAATTTTGCCATACCGGTAAAACAGTGTTTTGTCATTAAGTTATTCAAAAGGACAAACTGAATGAGTAGCGTTACATGATATTAAGCAATAAAGGAGATTTTGATTGTATGCAAAACGGAAAAGGTATAGTGGAAATTAACAGAGTAAGGGAATATATGACGAGGGCATATCATATTGACAGGATTGTCCTTGAGATGAGTCTTAAACCATTTAAAAAAACAGAAGAAGGGTATATCAAAGAAATTTGTAGGACAGCATTCAGGCAGTGGCTGCCCCTTTTGAATACAGGCAAGCGTTGGTCAGTATTGTTGTGGGTTTCAGATGGCAGTGAGATCCTTGATTGGGACGGAGATTATAACCGTGAGATAGAATGGGCGAGGTATATAGGCTGCGCTAATGAAAGGAGAAATGAGAATATAAAAATCAAGCTATCTAAAGAGATTTCAAAGCCGCTTGTATATATGGATGATCCGCCGAAATTCACTTATGGTAAAATAAAAAGGGTAATTGAAATATTTAAAGAAACTGCATTAACTGAATACGACAAAGTGTTGGAAGTTGGTATAGCTTTTGATCCGGGACATGAATTTGCTTATTCGGACTTCAAATACAAGCGTCATCCTGAAATATTCAGTATACAGATAGATGATAAAACAGAAATACCGGAATATCTTGCTTCGCACTATGTTGCACTGACATGCTGGTCACTGCTCCATGCAGATACACGCAGATACGCATCTTATGCGGAGGGTATACCTGAAGGCACGCCTTTCGGAGAGTTCCTGGGGAAACAGTGTGCAAGCTATCTTCCTGCTATGGGATTTGACTATGTCTGGTTTTCAAATGGATTTGGATTTTCAACGGCTCCCTGGAATTATCAGGGTTTAAATTTTGACGGGAAAAGATTTGGAGTTATCGATTACAATTTAATTAAAGATAAACTGATGTCTTTCTGGAGAGCTTTCATGAGCGCATGTCCGGGATACAGGGTAGAAATCAGAGGTACCAATTACGGAGTCGGCATGGATCTGGCTTCAGACTGCGTTCCTTTGAAGGAATTGTATGAAAATAAACTTATACAGTTTCCGCCACCAAACTCTCCCTGGGGAGCTATCAACTCAGATTACGGCCTTGAATATACCGGAATAATGT
The DNA here is from genome assembly GCA_028717405.1 of Eubacteriales bacterium. Taxonomy (GTDB): domain Bacteria; phylum Bacillota; class Clostridia; order JAQUNY01; family JAQUNY01; genus JAQUNY01. Next base: position 1,742 of record JAQUNY010000086.1, on the reverse strand, counting down.
CAAGGATTTCATACACTCCTGGCAGGCAGTTTCCATTCAGGTTTTATGCAAATGATCCCTGGTTCTGGCAGAACCCGTGGACAGATTATTACGGAAAGAACACACATGATATTTACTGCCCTCTGGCAATATCAAGGCTGAACAGCAAGGGAGAAACGGAAAGCCCCGATATAGTGGAGATATTAACTATCGACACCGAATACGGCGCTCTTGATGGGGAATATGCGCAGGAGATAATACCGCATCTGATTCAGGCTATATGTGAATATCCCGACCAGCCAGGTATCCTGACGTGGCTGTATCCCTTTCGTGAATACCATGATGAAGTTGAGAAAGACCAGGTTAATTCGGGAAATGTCTTTTTCGGAGATTGGTTTATCCGAAATGCTATAAATAACGGACTTCCGCTCAATACAGTCATGAGTACGGATGTATTCAAAGAAATATCGTGTGAAGGCCGATGTATCAGCCTGCTTAAAGATACAATATTAGTAGCGGCAACTGTGCCATGTGGAGAAAAATATGGCAAAGAGATTTCTGACTTCGTAAGAAGTGGCGGAAAAATTCTGCTTTATGGACCGATAAATGATCAGTATCTGGGTGAACTCCTGAATATTAGCAGTGTTGAGGGAATTGAGGGAAAAGTTTTACTTAACATTCTGACTAAGACAGACAATATTGAGGCGAAGGTTGACAATTGCGGAAATACAAACGATTTGCCGGGTACCGGGTATGAAGTCTTAAACCATGTATCACTTATTTCAGGCGGAGGTATCAGAGAAGTCCTGTTCGATAGGGCAGACCAATATACCCATGTTTATGCAAAGGTTGACAGAGATGTGGTCGTAAAAGATGCTGAGGCCGGTGAAAGGATCTTTGCCCTGTCAAGGAGCATGCCTGAATGGAACGGCGGAATTGCTGCATGGGTAAGGGGATCTCTGCCGTATGCCACAGAAAGGATAAGCCCGCTGCCGGTCAGGCAGTCACCGGATTATTATGACTCAACAATTCTGGCGAGGTATATGTTGGCTCCATTCGGGTATGATTTTCTGCAGGACAGGATAAATGGTAATTCTATGCCGGTCCTGATTTTTGTGAGCAGGTTTGATAATGCATTCTACTTTTCAGGATATAAAGGGGACACCACATCAGTGCAAAGGCTGCTTTTCCCGCAGGGAGTACCTGTCTTGACCGGTATAGAGACACGCATCAAAGGCGGAGCCGGTTATTACAGTCAGGGTAAGGCTTTCCGTCATGAATGCAGGATTTTTGTCAAACAGAAGGACAGTGTAATAAGCTGCAGGCAGAAATCAAGCGGCGGTAATGCGACGCGGCAGGTTTATTTAGAACGCACTATTGAAATATATAACCTTGATAATGCTAAAATCACTATCTATCCGCCTTTAAGGGCGATAACCGGGAAGACGCTGATAATAAAGAATAACAATAAAAGCATGGACTGGACCGGTATGGTATCAGATGGCCGATGTGTAATAATGGATGGAATCAGCGGGACGATAAGATTTGCCTGGTAGTCCGGATTACGTACAGATAACGGTTTGGCTCATATACCGAAAACGCCTGGGGAGCGTGTTAACAGCAATTAAATGTATGTGTCAGATTCGGAGTGCGCTATACTGGCGGAGTATAAAGCAGCGTAGCTATTTGCTGATGGAAGTGGTACTATTTACTCTGAATGGTGATTAGATTGCCTGATTTAATATTTGATAGTGAAAGATATT
>JAQUNY010000085.1 GCA_028717405.1 Eubacteriales bacterium | reverse complement strand
CGGGACATATGGCGTTGACCTTGATCCCGTATTCAACAAGTTCAAGCGCAAAGCTTTGCGTAAGACCTATTCCTCCGAATTTGCCTCCCGCGTAGGCGAAATTCCTGTTGCTGCCCTCCAGCCCCGATTTGGAGTTTATCTGTATTATATCCATATAATAATCCTGCATAAACCTGTGCTGGATCTTCATAGGTGCGGACGCAAATTTCGCGCAAAGAAAATATGCGGTATAGTTTATTTTTGTAACAAGCTCAAATCCGGCAAGATCCATTTCCTCAAGCCCTCCTGCCCTGAGAATGCCGGCATTGCTTACAAATATATCCAGTCCGCCAAATTCTAAAATAGTATCCGAAATCATTGTCTTTACCTGGTTTTCATCACTCACATCTACTCTGACTGCCATGGCTTTGCCCCTGCCGCAGGCTGCCGTAAGTGATGCGGCATTCTGTGCTGCGGCCTCATAGTTGATATCGGCTATTACCATATAGGCGCCTTCTGCAGCCATTTCGTCTGCTATCCCTTTGCCGAAGCCCTGCGCGCTCCCTGTTACTATTGCTATCTTGCCGGCCAGTTTCTCTGAGTGTTTATTGCTGAAGCTGACCTTCTGCCTGTAAGATTCCACTTCCCATTCGAGTATGAATTTTGTCATGGCATCAGATAGAAATCTCTGACCGCCAAAGCTCTCAGAATAAACAGACACCTTTACCGCATCTGCAAAAAGCTCAGCCGCAGTGTCCGCTTCCTTTTTAGTCGATCCCCATGCAAAAATACCAAGTCCCTCGACGGCAATGATCCTGGGAGTGAAGCCATTAACCGCTTCATACTCTTTGATCCTTGACTCTGCTTCCTGAAGCTGTCTGTCTTTGTCATTATTATCAGGGATGAAAACAGGGCTGTGTCTGCAATAAACAATATGGTCAGGTGAAAATGGTTTGGACGCGCGTCCCATAGACACCTCATCCCTGACGATACCCATGATTTCGCGGTTCGTTCTGAAGGTGACAATGGAACGGCTCTTTTCACGCATCAGCAACATCCTGAGTGCAGGTGCAATGTATTCAGCTTTTTCTCTGTCGAAATCAACCGGTGAAAAATCAGGTTTTCTTATTATTCTGGCGGAGATCCGCCTCACAATATCGTCATAAATCTTTTTGATCCTCTCAACTGTACCCGCTGCGACAAAAACACCATGATTCTGCAAAAATACTATCTCGGGCTCCGTTTTTCCCTCATCCGTGTATTCACGCATTTTTTCTCTCACTGTTGATGCAAGAATGTATCCCGGTTTCGTTTCCCCTATCCAAAAAGCACTGTCTCCAAATATTTCCCTGACCGCTTCCTCTCCCTTTTTCCCGCATGTCAGACCGTTTATAAGCGATGGGTGGGTATGCACCACATAACTTTGCGGAAAAAGAGCGTGAAGCGACGTCTCCACACTTGGCCTGCCTGCTGATGCTCCGCTCTCTGCCCTGGCTTTCATCAGATCCTCCAGGACCTCTGCCTCTCTCTTCTTTTCGTCCTCCGGGTATTTTTTCTCCCATATGGCATCAAGAGACGCCCTTTTCATCTTAACAAAACCCGCCTCCGTGATACCTGACAGCGTAACCCCTGACGCCTTGATGAAAAGATGCTCATTATCTTTATATGAAGTGTTGCCTCCGCCTGCAAGCACAAATTCGGGATCTCTCCCGTACATATCTGATATCCTGACCAGCTCGGAAATTCCCATGTCCTGAAATACCTCCGGTTTATAATAACGATTCACAAGGTTTACAAATATAATACTATAAATGCCATAAGTGTGCTACTACTCAGCTGCTTCTCTCAAGCTTTGAAAGCATTTCAGCAAGCCTGGCGAAATCCGTAATGGAAAGTGTCTCGCCTCTGATATCCGGTTTTTTCCCAAGCGCTTCGACGAGGCCGGCAATCTCATTTTTCCCGGCTTTAAAAGCTCCGCTGTTATATAGTGCGTTTACCAGAGTTTTGCGTCTCTGCCCGAAAGCAGCTTTAACAACTCTGAAAAAGTATTTCTCATCACTGATTTCTGCGGGTGGCGTCCTGTTCAGGGTCATCCTTATTACAGCGGATTCGACACCAGGCACAGGTATGAAACTCGAAGGTGGAACGGTAAAAAGCACCTCGGGTACCGTATAGTACCTGGCTGCTACAGAAAGTACTCCATAATCTTTACCGCCCGGACTTGCTGCTATCCTTACCGCCACTTCCTTCTGCATCATCAGAATAAGCATTGCCGGTTCCGGGCCTTCCGGAGAAGATGCTTCCAGGATTTTCATGATGATCGGCGTTGTAATGTAATAAGGCAGATTTGAAACGATTTTAACGACAGGGGCTTTTATTTCCGGAGCTTTTGCTTTTTCCGCCTCTATCAGCTCCCGTATGTCGGTCTTCAGTATGTCTGCATTTATCATACTGAAATTGCCATAAAATGAAAGAGCCGCCTCCAGCTCTGCAGCAAGATGCCTGTCGATCTCAACGGCAGCCACCCTTCCCGCCCTCCGGCATAATTCGGCTGTTACCGCCCCACGGCCGGGTCCGATCTCTATCACCAGATCATCCTTTGTCAGCATGGCGGCTTCCGCGATTTTCCCGACGACAATGCCGTCTGCCAGGAAATGCTGCCCCAGCGACTTGACAGGCCTGCGCCTCCTGGAGCCGTTCTTTTCAGGGCCGGCTCTCCGTACCGGCGCATTTTTCATCATTCTTCAATCTTCCGCGAGTATATATACATTTACTTTTCTTCTTCCCCAGTTGAGTGTTTCGTTAAACGAGTCGAAGCAAAGGTCTATAACATAACCTTTTATACCCGACCCGATATCTCCGGCAACTGCAAAGCCATAATCCTCTATGCTGTCATAGACCACTTCGATATATACCTTGCTGCCCAGCGGGATCACAGCAGGATCAACAGCTATGACACCCCTTCTTGCCGTATATCCCAGATAAGTCCTGCCGTAGATAACATTGTCGGGATCCGAGCTGTCTATAACGGCGGAATATGATACTGCATCGAGCGGGATCTTATCAGTATATTTGATAGTTGCTCCGGTGGAGGTGGTATGAGTCGCAAGAGTCCCGGATTCTATGATTTTACTGACCACAGGTATGATCTCTTTGTCAGTGTACGTGCGTGATACCTCGATGCCATCCTCTATAACGACTTTCTCTTCTCTTTCGACAAGGCCGTCGTTCCCTTCTCTTACAATAGTTTCCTCTCCTCTTTGCATGCCATTGTTTCTCACATATTCAACTTCATACGGGATAGTTACATTGCTTGTTGTGATCTGTTCGTCGACTCTTACAATCTTGATATCCATGCCTTCAATAATCGGATCGTCTCCTGTGACTCCGTCGAACCTGTCATTGGAATCCATTTCTATGGGGCTGTACATTATGGCAGCTTTGACTGTGTCCTGGTATGTCATCAGCGTAACGGTCCTGCCCCCTGCCGTAACGACTACCGGAACAGCCCTTTTTATTACTATGTTATTTTCTTTATCTTTCTTAAGCTTTGTATCCTGGGGCGTGCTTAGAAAGTCTCCCGGATCGACCCTGATCCCGTTTTCCTTCAGGACTCCTCCGACAGTGGATTTTGTCGTGGCAGTTTCTATCCTGGTGCCGCTGTCAATAATCGTTACTCTCTTTGCCGAATCGGCAAAAACTCCCGTTGCAAACCCTGTGATCACCAGTATGGTGAGGAATATAAATATTCCGGTCCCGGACAACAGGGCTTTTTTAAATTTTTTTAAAACATCAGCCATATTCGCTATCTCACTTCACTCCTTTAATTTAGGGCTGGCGGCAGTCCGAAAAATTTTATTGCGTTTTCAGTAGTCGCCGCAGCCGTTTCTTCATATGATATCCCCTTGATTTCTGATATTTTCCTCGCCGTCAGATACAAATAACCTGAATCATTGCGTTTGCCTCTGTAAGGATCCGGGGCCAGGTAGGGGCAATCAGTCTCAAGCATTATCCTGTCAAGGGGCATGAAACTTACCACTTCAGGCAGTTTTCTGGAATTTTTGAAGGTCAGCGCCCCTCCTATCGAAATATAAAAACCCATTTTGAAAAGCTCCTTCGCCATTTCGACGCTGCCGGAATAACAATGAAAAACCACACCTGAAAGGCCTTCAGCTTTTTCCCTTATAATATTCAAGACATCTTCATGCGCCTCACGGTCATGGATAATGACCGGAAGCCCGGTTTTGGCTGCAATATCAAGCTGTGCCGCAAACACTTTCTTCTGAATGTCTCTCGCAGGATGGTCATAGTGGTAGTCAAGTCCAATTTCACCTATGGCCTTCACTTTTTCATTATTGCTGAATCCGTAAAGCAAAGCCTCGTTTTCAGCATTATATTCCTCAGCGTTATGGGGGTGTATCCCCACGGATGAATAGAAAAATTCATATTTTTCAGCAAGTGCGATACTTTCCCTTATTGAAAGCATATCTGCAGAAATATTAACAACGCAGCCTATACCTTTTGCACGCAATCCTTCGATCACTGAATATCTGTCTTCATCAAAACTGCTGTCGTCGTAGTGGGCGTGAGTATCGTATATTATGGGCATTTCCGGCTCTATCGGCGTTACCGGAATTACCGGCGTTACCGGCTCTGCCGACGTTACCGGTGTTACCGGTATTATCGGTTCGCTTAAGCATTCATCGCGGCAAACAGCCTTTCCTATGCAATTTTTTTCCTCTGTCATTTCTTCTTTTATGTTCTTCATTTCGATCTCAGCTGGTTTTTGGTATTTCTATCCTGGGGAACAGCAGCTCACCTCTGCTCACCACAGGGCCTTCGGGATATATACCCCATTTTCCGGCACTCTCCCACGATATTACTCCGTCTGCTTCAGCCAACCCCAGCTGACTCCATATTTTGGGCGGTGTTTCGGGCATGAACGGCAATATCAGCACCGATACTATCCTTATGCTTTCGGCAAGGTTGTAAAGGACCTCCGCAAGGCGAGGCTTGTTTTCTTCGTCCTTCGCCAGCACCCAGGGCATTGTTTCATCTATATATTTATTGGTGCGGGATATGAATCTCCATATTTCGGTAAGGGCAGTGCTGAACTGCATGCTGTCAAGGAGATTTTCAACCCTGTCCTTTAATGCAGACGCCATATCTTTTAATTCAATATCAGGCTTTTCTTTAATCGCTCCCGGGCTGCTCCGCGGGCTGCGGGCTCCTGCGGGAAGGCCGCCGCCGAAATATTTGTCAATCATCGCAGTAGTACGGCTGACCAGATTCCCAAGATCGTTTGCCAGATCTGAATTTATCCTGGCTGTCAGCGCTTCATTGGAAAACAGGCCATCTGCCCCAAACGGTACCTCCCTTAGCAGAAAATACCTTATCGCGTCAAGTCCGTAGCTTGAAACAAGCGTTTCGGGGTCGATCACATTCCCTTTGGATTTGGACATTTTCCCGCCATCAAGCAAAAGCCATCCGTGGCCGAAAATCTGCTTCGGCAGAGACTCACCAAGCGCCATCAGCATAATCGGCCAAATGATCGTGTGGAACCTGACTATCTCCTTGCCGACAAGATGCACATCAGCCGGCCAGTATTTTCTGAATGCGGAATCGTCATCCGACATGTATCCCAGGGCAGTGATATAGTTTGTCAGGGCGTCGATCCAGACATATATGACATGCCCTTCGTCAAAGGTCACAGGTATGCCCCAGTCAAAGGTGGTCCTTGATACGCAAAGGTCTTCAAGCCCCGGCTTTAAAAAGTTGTTCAGCATCTCGTTCTGCCTCGAGGCCGGCTGTATAAAATCCGGATTGTTTTCTATATGCTCTATAAGCCTGTCGCTGTACTTTGAGAGCTTGAAAAAATAGCTTTCCTCACGGGTCAGCTCTGTTTCCCTGCCGCAATCCGGGCACTTGCCGTCAGCCAGCAGCTGGGATTTCGTCCAGTATGACTCGCATGGGGTACAATACCAGCCTTCATACTCGCCTTTATAAATGTCGCCCTGCTCATAAAGCTTCCTGAATATTTTCTGCACGGCTTTTTCATGGTAATCATCTGTAGTCCTGATGAATTTGTCATTTGTTATCTTCATCAGGTCCCATAGTTTGATTACGCCGCTGACTATCCTGTCGACATATTCCCTGGGAGTGACGTTTTCCTCCGCCGCCCTTCTCTGTATCTTGAGCCCGTGCTCGTCAGTCCCGGTCAGGAACATCACATCATAGCCTTTGAGCCTCTTATACCTGGCAATTGTGTCGGCTGCCACAGTGGTATAGGAGTGGCCGATATGCAGCTTATCGCTGGGATAGTAAATCGGTGTCGTTATATAAAATTTTTTGCGGGGCGTTTCCCCGCCCTTATCTGTTCCTGTATTCGAGTCCAAATCATGACCCCCTTTTTTTCTACGTAATACTATACATTCACATTGCTGCATTTGCAAGATTTAGAGTCACAGGTCTGTTCTGCATTTAAATCGAGCAATCAAATCACAGTTCGGTTTTACGGATGACGGCTGCATATATGTCTCTCCTGCTGACGCCTCTGTCTTCAGCTACTTTTTTCATTGCTGCTTTTCTATCCATGCCCTCGCTGATATACATCTCCATATGATCCTTTATGCCGACATTTCTCCACTTTTTCTGATCGGCTTCCTTCAGTTCATCTGCGCAGGCGCCTTCTACAACAAGTACAAATTCACCTCTGGGCGTTGTCAGTGTATATTTCTCCACTGCCTCTGTCAGTGTGCTTCTGATCACTTCTTCGTGGATTAGATCGG
>JAQUNY010000084.1 GCA_028717405.1 Eubacteriales bacterium | reverse complement strand
ATAATTAAGCATCTCTTCATTATCTCCGCCATGGATATCATTTACTATATTATCCACATATTCTTTAACTTTTTCCGGCATGAACGGGCTTATTTCCTTCGTACCTGCCTGGTAAACCGCACTGCATTTCCGGACATCAAGTTCACCCCAGCTGATATTGTGGCCTGCAACAGTTATCTGTACTTTTTCCGAAGGCGATATAGCTTTCCCGGGACATTCCCTGACACAATTCATGCATCCGTCGCATATCCGGCCTGTAACTACCGGGTCAGGCTCGAGTTCAGCTTCGGTCAGTATAAACGCCAGCCTTTGCGCAGGCCCGAACTCCTTTGTCAGGAAAATCTTACTATATCCTATTTCACCAAGGCCGCAAATCACACCGGCTATCCTGAAATGCAGGAATACATCCGGCTGAGGTTTCCCTTCTTCTACTGCCCTGCCTGCATTTGCGCCAAGACGGACACTGGTGTTCATATATGGAAGCGCTTCATATCCATTATCCTCCAGGTAGCTGGAAACCTCGCGAAGGACCATTGGCGCATAAACATCGTTTATATTTGCATATCCCATAGCAGGATATCCGGCGAAATATGTGCCTTCCTCAATTCCCCTGTAAAGGCCGCGATGTATGCGAAATGCCAGACCAATTACAGATTTTGCCCGCGGCATAATAAATCTCGGGTCATATTTCGCAGGACTTCCTTCAAATCTGTCCATACTGCCTATCCCGACTAGATCTGCCCCGCATTTGAGGGCTATTTTCTTCAATTTTTTACTTGTAAGCATATCAGTTCCCCTCTGCAGTAAAAATAACGTGTCCAATGTTTTTCGTTTTTATAACGATACTCATTATATGTCTGTCAGGCAACCTGTTCAATGTTATTAGTAAATATGTTTATGTGAAAAGTAAAGAGAAGAAAGAATATTGATCTCGAATAATAGCTGCCGATACAGTGGATGCAATGCCGCAAAAGTGGTGCTGCAAAAGCAGCGCATATGTTCGCTAACGTACCATGAGCTGATGTATAATGTATATGAAAAAATATACCACGCAGCAGGAAGGAGTCATACTATGCCTGAACATGCACATTCCATATCCTTTAAAGATATAAAACCATTTATCAGACTGGCAAGGCATTTTGACTCGTCAACCAGCAAACAGCCCGTCAGGCGGTTTATAAATGTGAAATCATATGACCACAGACTATTCTACATAACCGGAGGCGAAGGTACTATTGAAATTGAAGGCATATCATATCATGCAGAGAAAGGATGCCTTTTCTATTGGCTTTCCGGAACAGGATACAGCGTATTCATTTCTGAGAAGACCCATCTGGAATTCCTGCAGCTTAATTTTGACTTCTGTCAGAGTCGGTCTGATTTGTCTTATCCAATCCTTCAAAACGATATCGCTTCGTTCGCAGCAGAAAACATAGTAGAAGTGATCAGATTTTCTGATTTGGAAGAATTCAACCATCCCATAATATTGAAAGGTATGAATATGGCAGGTGATACAATGCTTGAACTGAAAAATGAATTTGAGACAAAGATGATATTTTACGAAAACAGGATGTCTGCGCTTGCAGTCCTTATTTTCAATGATATTGCGCGTTCAGTTAATTCGATAAGTATGTACCCATATATGAAAGGACACAAGATAGATAAAATTATTAAATATATACACAATAACTACAGCAGGAACATAACTAACCACACTATAGGCGCCATGTTCAATTACCATGCAAACTATGTTAATCACCTTATGCGGCAGAATACCGGCAAATCGCTTCATCATTACCTTCTGGAATACCGGATATCAAAGGCAATCGACTTGATCCAGACCACTGGTATGACAATGACGGAGATAGCTGATGCAGTAGGTTTCAGCAATTCCGCCCACTTTTCAAAACAATTCAAGAAAATGACAGACCGCAACCCGATGCAATTTCGGAAAAACTATAATGTATAATTTCAGTCAATCAAATTAAATAAGGTACAAACTCAGAGTATCTCTTAGAGTACCTCTTTCAGCAAAGCCGGCTTATAGCCATTCCCAGCTGCCCACTCGACGGCAGCCGCAACCTTCTCCCTGTAATCCGGCTGGTAATTGCAATAATCCCTGTAATAATACTGCTCATGTATCATCATTTCAATAAATCCAGACCTGTGCGGATCCTTTTTGACCTTGTCAAGAAGCGGTTTGATTTCATTAAGACTATGCATATTAATAACAATATCATTTTTTATAAAAATCAATCCTGCACCGTTATCTTTCCATATATCCCGGCTGTTCAAATGGGCTATCTGTTCTTTATCGAGATAATATGAAACAACGGGTCTGCCGCTGCCATCAAAACAAAAATACCCGGCAAGCCCTTTTATGCCGGCGTCCCTGAGTGCCAGACATCCCTCTTTTGTCACCTCTCCCCAGTGGATCGTCGTAAAAGGGCTCAGGAGGCTTTCTCCTGCGAAATTCCTTATCTGCTCTGTTACGATCTCATAATGCTCTTTCATCTCTTCGTAGGATATATTCTTATAGATCATATCAGGTTTATCACTGCACGCATGGAAAGTCATCGCGATCCAGTCAGAGTTTTCCTCCCACTCATCCCTGAATTTGCCGGTCATTTCCTTTAGTGTGAATCCTTCAGTCATGTAATATATGTTGAAGTGGACTTTTGTCCCATAAAGGTCATGCAGTTCCTTATACAGTGCAAGATATGGATTATCAAAAACCGATTTATACCTGTCTTTATTTTGCGAAATATCTTTTAAAAACCATATATTATCATCGACTGAAAACCTGTATTTCCCTACGAAGGCATCATTCCGGTAAATTTTGATCTGCTGCACCAGGCGGCCATCTTCATTTGTCATGGTCAGCAGGTTTTCTCCTCTTTTCAGCTTTACATAAGCCGTTCTTCTTCTTCTTTTTTCGTCGTCCTCAGGCTCTTCCCTCCTGACAGACATACGATCCTCTGCTCCTGCAGGTTCAGTCCTCAGCTGCTCTTTTGCCTGCACTCCATTCACCTTATAAATACCTTCTCCCGGAATACTTATTTCGACCGGTATCTCAAGCAGCCCGCCTTCCTCTTTTCCATCATATCTATTGATGTAATCTCCCTCTTTGGGTGTAATAATATAAGCTTTTTTCATCAGATCAGGCCTTTCTGTAGAGCTTCCGGTTATCTTCAAGCATCCTGTTCCTCTCCATATCCCATATGCGAGCCATTGCCTCACAGGTTCGGGTCCAGGCCAGGTGGGGATTCTTAGCCGCGTAATCATTAGACGAGCTCCCGTAATACCCCCAGGCCAGGATAGTCCTTGCTCCTGCGTCATAAGCCCCCTCTACTGCCCCTATAATTTCATCCTCTCTGCCCCTCGGTGTGCTGTAAGCCTGTATCCAGATATTATGGTCTTTCCCAAAGCCGTTGCTTATATCTATGTTGCGTTTTGAATTTTCATACACAAATTGATATGGATTGACTCCCTGTTTACCAAGCCAATATGGATCTGAGCCGATATTATCAAGATTGGGCAGGGAACATATCCTGTCTATGGTTTCAAGACTGATTCCTCTCTTTGCATCCAGCATCACGCACACAGCATTTTTTATGCCCTTTGACGCGCTGTAATCAGTAACTTCCCTGAAATAGTCGATTATTGTGTCGACTCTGAAGTTTTTAACATCTTCGTCTATTTCCGCAGGCATGTCCCTTCCGAATTTTTCTTTAAATAAGCTTTTGCATCTTTTACAACAACACGCATAGCAGGTTTTATCCCCGGCATTCTTGAGCGGAAGGTGCGGCTCATCCCAGAAAATCGCAGTACCGCCTATATACTGCACCGCGTCTATCCATTCACGCGTAAATTGTCTGAAATCCAGGCTGTTCAGGCATGCCCTCACAGGGTCCATGTCCCCGTTGGAATAATAAATATGGCTGTCGGGATAATATGCAAGAAAGTGGGACTTATCTCCCGGAGGTCCTCCCAGTCCCCAATTGTCTATCCAGACTTCAAGACCGGCTTCAATTGACATGCTGACAGCATCACGCATTTTGTTTTTATGCCTGTCCCAGTCATTGTGGGTAAACATATGAACAACAAGATTCATATTGTGTGAAACCATGTCACGAAGATCCTGCTCCATGTGCTGAGGCATGCGGTTACCATGGTAGGCCGCACCCGTTCTCAATGGTTTTATCATATCAGTTTTCATATTATCTGCCCTCCTGCATTTCTGCAACCGACTCAAGCACGGCATCCGCCATATATTTCAGTTGTTCGGCATTAAGTCCATATAACGGCAGATGAGTGTAACAACGATCAAATATCTCCTCACATACAGGGCATGTGGCTGCAATTTTATCTCTATCATAGCCCAGTGTCTCAAGTATGCTGAATCTGTACATCGGCCCGAAATGGGGAATATTTGTAATACCTTTGTCATCAAGCTTCTTCTTAAGCAGCTGCACATCCCCCCCGGCTTTATGCGGGTCTATCTTAAGCAGATAGAGGTGGAAGGTCGGTTCAATCTCTTTTGTTCCGAGATCCTGCGGGATTATTGCAGGATTTCCATAAAATCTGCTGTTAAGGTAGGATGCCGCTGCTTTCCTCGTGGCATTGATTTTTTCGATCCTGCTCATCTGGAGGATCAAACCGAGTCCTTGTATTTCAGTTGTAGAATGGTTTCCTGGTACAAATGGCCTGTATTTACCTGGAATTGCCGTTATGTCATACAGCCAGTTTTTGATTTTCCTGCTGAAATCGAGCCCGAGGAAACGCGCCTGTTTCAGGTGGTCCCTTATATCCGGCAGGTTTGTTACGAGGATCCCCCCCTCGCCGAAAGATGTCATGTTTTTGACTTCATGAAAGCTGAACGCCGTAAAATCGGCTACAGTTCCTACCTTACGCCCTTTGTAAACTGCTCCGAATGCATGCGCGGCATCCTCGAGCACAATTATATCACGCTTTCGCGCCATCTCCATTATCGGGTCAAGATCCGCAGGATATCCTCCGATATCGACAGGTATGATCATCCTGGTTCTTGGTGTGATTTTCCTTTCGACATCGGCAGGATCAATATTTATGGTTTTGGGATCAATATCAGCAAATATGACCTTCGCGCCTGCAGAAAGGGGATATGCCATTGTCGCAATAAAAGTTATCGCGGGCACAATGACTTCATCCCCGGGGCCAAGATTAGCATATTTACAGGCAATTTCGAAGCCTGCGGTAGCATTTGTCACAAAAAGGCTCCCGCTTGTACCCAAAAATTTGTCAACTGCAGCTTCAGCAGCTTCAACTTTTGTGCCAAGTGACAATTTCCCGGGTGGCTGTGATATGGCGGCAAGCTTTGATATCCCTCTGCGTAGTTCTTCCAGCACAGTCTCATATTCATCGCCCTTGCCCTGCATCAGAAACCTGACTATCTCAAGAAGGTCCTCTTCGTTGTAGTTTTCTCCAACGGCAGCCCAGGGGACTTTTGTTTCCCCGGTATTATACCTGAAATCCGATAATTGCTTTCCCATGATATGCCCTCTCTTTCCGATTTTTATATTTTTGCGCAATGCCTGCCTGTTTGTTTATTTATTTATTGTTTAAATTATTACATAATAAGAATACCCCAAAACCCGTTTTCTGTCAATGTAATCCGCGCTAAAAAATCTTCTCTCCTGTCAGACTGAACAGCTTCTCTGTTATAAACCTCGTAAGTCCTGACATAGACTCTTTCATGCCTATATTCACCCTTTCGTATACAACACCTTCGGCGAATAGCTCGTATGCCCTCTTTTTCGTCTCTCTCAGAACAATATTATAAATATAATCGCTTTTTATCAGCATATCACCGTTTATTATTATTTTATCAGGATTAAACATATTGATCAGATTTGCCATCCCTATCCCCAGGTATTCCCCGCATTCTTTCAGAATGTCCTTCACATCCTTATCGCCTCTGTCAAACGCCTCGATTACCGTATTATAATCCGGTCTGCACGCATCGCTGCCGGCTTTGTCACAGCCTTTTTCTTTAAGTATGTCTCTGAGTATCCGGCACTTGTTTTCGGCAAGCATCTCTGCACACCTGCCGATAATGCTTTCGACAGAGCACATGACTTCAAGACAGCCGTTATTTCCGCAAAAACACGCGGGACCGTCCTTTTTCACTGTGGTATGTCCAAATTCGCCCGTGACCGCTTCGTTGATCTTGTTATCATAAATACTGATCGCCCCTACTCCCATATCGAGGTCAAGAAAAATAATATTTCTGTACCTGCTTTTATCTTCAGTTTCTCTGTTGATTGCATACATCGCTTTAGTTACAGAATCATTCTGCACAAAGCATGGGATTTGCAGGTTATCTTCAAAATATTTTTTTATGGAAATATCTTTCCATTTCAGGCTGGTAGACAAAAGCAGCTTCTCATCATCCTGGATAATTCCTGACAGGGCAACACCTACAGCTACAATAGCCGGTTTTTTACTTTTCCTGTCGTTCTTTAACCTGCCTTCGCCGCTCTTTAGCCTGCCTTCGCCGCTCTTTAGCCTGCCTTCGCCGCTCTTTAGCCTGCCTTCGCCGATCTTTAGCCTGCCTTCTGTGAGAAGAGAAATATTTTCTGCTGTCAGCTGCAGGATCTTTTGTCCTTTGGCTGAGGTATCTGCCGGGATGACCGTGCTGTCTTTGATTTCACCTTTTAGATTACAGAGGGCGATATTGATTTCCTTTGAACCTATATCAACTGCCGCCACATGCATCGCATCATAATTTAGTCCTATCAGCGCAGCTTTTCTGCCCGCTGTTTTAGCTTCTGCAAACCCGTTT
>JAQUNY010000083.1 GCA_028717405.1 Eubacteriales bacterium | reverse complement strand
ATTATAATACATTGTATATAATTAAATCAATTAATTAAGTCAAAAACATTCCTTAAAATTGAGAATGACGCTGTTTCTTTTTAAGAAGCTGTCCTTTTGCTATCGGAACATTACACCTTACCCATGATCCAGCAAAAAATCAATGAGATTTAGATGAATTATTCCATCCCGTGTCAATGTCGTTCTGTCGAGTGTGATGACGTGTTTCGGATAATGATCACTTATATCGTTATACGCGCCAAATTCACGCTCGATCACCTTCTCATCACTGAGTAAATAAGCCGCCTGAACATAGAATTTTTCTTTGCCTTTTTCGGCTATAAAATCAACTTCGCCTTTAAATGTCTTGCCAATATAAACCTTATACCCTCTTGCGATTAATTCATTATAGCAGATGGTTTCTACAATATAATTATACTCATCTTTTACTCTGTTCTTTTTTAGATGGAAAAATCCCAAATCGCAGACATATATTTTTTCTTCAAACGCCAGAACCTTTTTTCCCCGGATATCATATCTTGAGACTTTATCGCATATACAAGCCTCTTCAATATACTTTAGATAATCATACACAGTTGGCGCTGAAACGGATTGATTTTTATCTGAAAGTGATAATGCTACTGAATTTCCTGAGAACGTTGCAGAAGAATTTGCAACCACATAATTCAACACTTTTTCTAATGCCAGCGGAGAGGCAACTTTATTTCTCATGATGATATCCTTCAGAACAACAGAGTCGTAAATATTGGATAAGATAATTTCTTTGCTGGTTTCTTCGCTTTCCTTACATACCAAAGGAAACCCTCCCCATTTCATATATTCATCCAGCAATTCTTCCCTGGTCTTAGAGCTTCGGATTTCATCCTGATATTCGCAGTATTCGCGAAAAGTAAATGGCATAATCCGAAAGGAAAGTGTTCTGCCGCTTAGATGAGTTGCAAGTTCGCCCGATAAAAGTCTGGAATTCGAACCTGTTATGAATATACTGACATCGTGTGTGGAACGAAATGAATTAATTACAATTTCAAACTGATCAACATTTTGAATCTCGTCAAATAATAAGTAGTACTTTCCGTCCTTGCCTATCCTGTTTTCAATATACTGATACAATGAATCGGCATTACACAGGTCCCGGTATTTATAATCTTCAAAATTGATATAGATAATTTTGCCGTCAGGGATACCTCTGTCACTCAGTTCCAGTATAATTTGTCTGATAAGTGTCGACTTACCACACCGTCTGATGCCGGTTATTACTTTAACCATTTCCGAGTCAAAAAACGGTCTGATTCGTTTTAGATATAATTCTCTTTTAACCATATAGAATTTACTCCGATCAGGTATGCTTAGGATAATTATACCTGATAATTGAATGAAATGCAACGCGCTATTAAATACACTTAATTTTATGTTTATATATTGGTTTTGTATTAAATGTACTTAATTGTGCACGATTTTATTTTGATAGAATTAGCTCAGTTTAATTTGAGTTGAATAGTCAAATTTTTATACGTAATACTTGTATTAAAATGGTTATGCCGTGTGCAATTATCATATGAGCGGAAACATCGAGGCAGAAACATCACCTCCCCCTCAGGCTTAGACAAGATGTGGACTTTATGATATATATTAATTATGAACAACCTTGATATAAATACCATAAATCCATATATAATCCGCCTTTCCCGAATGCCTTCAGTAAAACTGAAAGTCAGCAGCGGCAGCTATCCGGCAAGATTTGTACGCTGGTATGAGCTTGAATATATAATCTCGGGAAGCGGATATATAATGACCGGCGGCGAAAAAATACCCGCACGCAAAGATACAGTTTTTATCCGGACTCCGGGTATGGAAGTGCAGGGATATCTGCCTTATTACAGCTATTCAGTAATATTTGACGCATTTTACAACCCTGACAGGGCCAGGCATTACGACATCAACGATGATGTCTTTGAACCTTCCAGGATCACAGACGAGCCTTTGATATTCCCCCCTTCGCTGCAGGTCCAGCCAATGTCAGGAATACGGCAGCTTTTTGAAGATATTTATCAGGACTACCTTTCAGATGAACCATATAGAATGATGAAGATGAAGGCCTCCCTACTTGAAATAATGTGCAAATTATTTACTTTAATACACACTGAGGGCTTCAATTACGGGAATCTTCCTTCAGCCCGGCTTCATTCGCAGCGTATCAATATGCTGATAGAATATATAGACTCACATATCGACCATATGTTTACAATGAAGGAACTGGCGGAAATCTGCCAGCTCAGCGAAGGCTTCCTGTGCAGGCTTTTTAAGCAGCTCATGGGCGTGACTCCGTTCTCGTATATCAGCGGACGAAAAATCCGTTGTTCAAGACAATTACTGATAGAAACAGACCTGCCGATAAAGGACATATCCTTTCAATGCGGCTTTGAAAATGAATCGTATTTTTACAAAGTATTCAGGGAAAAAACCGGAAGCAGCCCGAATGAGTACCGCAAACTGCACAGGCAGCCTTACTTTATCCCGCGGTGAGCCACTCACACACTGAACCGGCTTAATACTGCCATTTCCCCGATCCAGGGCTCCTGCACTCCGCCTTGTACATCCTGTGCTCTCTGCTCCAGTTCTCCTTCATCCTCTGCCCCAGGCTTCCTTGATCCTTTGCCCTAAGTCTCCTTGATCATACAGTTATTTACATCATATAAATCAGTATTATTAATAAAATATCAATATAATTGATTGTAATGGCTGCATCCCTGCTTTAAGATTTACTTAACAAAGGAGTTGAAAAGTCATGAACAAACGAATAATCGCATCTACGATGGTTTATAACAAAAGAACTCTTGAAGGAGCTCTTTCAGGGCTAAAAGAGGCCGGGTATGAAAAAACCGAGGTTTGTATTGCCAAAGGTTTGTGTGCACATTATGAATACTGGGATTTTTCTGATGAAAAGCGCGAGGCTGCAGCCCTTATAATCGAAGCTTCAGGGCTCGTTCCCTCGGCCGTCAATCAGGGCATCGGACTGCGTATTAAAGATGGAGCGACGGATCCTTATACCGAAAGCGCTCAGCTTGAGGGTATCCGTTTTGCTTCAAGGATCGGCGCTAAAGTCGTCTCATTCGGTGCCGGCATTCTGCCCGAAGGGATGGACAGAAAAGAATATCTGAAAAAGGTTGCCTCCCACTACTGCAGGATGGCAAAAACAGCACGTGAGGAGTATGGGATCACCCTTTCTGTGGAAGCTCCTCATAAAAAAACCATAGCCGAGAAACCTGAAGAAATTTTTGAGTTCTGGAGTTACATGGATGATTCAATTATGTGTACTCTCGACATCGCTCATTTCATATACGGGGGCGGCAACCTTGACGATGCGGCTGCCAGGCTCGCAGACAGGGTTTCTCTTGTTCATCTCAGGGATGCTGTTCCCGGGGATTCTCTTAAAAAATTCGGAGAAGGCATAATAGATTTTGCCAATTTCTTTAAAAATATGCGCAAGTCAGGATATAAAGGAGATTATTCGCTTGAATTCCCAAGTGATAACGATGAGGATGCGGCTCAAAGGCTTGCACATATCAAGGACTTTTTCGCCGAAATAGAGATTTGATTTTACACTGGAGTTCGGGCTTTAACATTAAGCTTTGTACTTCAATCCTAAGGCTGATTTCTTAAACTTCAGGCCTAAACCTTAAACAGGAGGATCATAACATATGAGTCAGGTTAAATTGGGTATGTTGGGATTAGGAAGAGGCGCAACATACGCAAAAGCTGCAGCTTTATGCAAAAACGCTAAAATCACAGCTATCTGCGACATTTTGCCGGACAAGCTTTCAAAAACAGCTTCACAATATGGCATCACAGCCACATATACAGATTTCGGGGAATTCCTGGGCAGCGACATTGACGCAATTGTTGTAGCAACTCCTATCACTCTGCATGCCGATCATTGCATCAAAGCTCTTGAAGCAGGCAAGCATGTGCTGTCAGAAGTCACCGTTGCGGCTTCCCTTGACGAATGCAGCAGGATCGCAGACGCTGTAAAAAAGAGTGGGAAGAAATATATGCTTGCCGAGAACTATTGTTATATCCGTCCATGGATGATCCTGAGCAACATTGTAAAACAGGGCCTCCTGGGAGAAATATACTACGGCGAAAGCGACTACCTCATGGACTTCCAGCTCAGAGCCGATTTCCCGAATGTCAGCGGATGGCGTAAAAAAGTCTACTTTGACCATAAAGGGCATCCGTATATAACCCACAGCCTCGGGCCCCTGTGCCAGCTTTTCGGAGAGAAGATACAGAGTGTTTCCTGTATGGGAGCCGGCAGCTATCCTGGATTTAAAGCCGACAACACCTGCGTCCTCCTTTGCAGGACAGAAAAAGGCAATCTTATCAGGCTGCGCAACAGCTTTATTTCAGCTCGTCCCGACAATTTCACATACTACAGCGTTCAGGGAACAAAGGGATGCTATGAAGCACCCAGGGTTTCAGGAGACATCCACCGTATACACATACGGGGTATGCACAAACCAAACGAGTGGCACGACATCAACGAGTTCAGCGAATACCTGCCGGACGAATGGAAAATGATCCCGGCAGACAAGGTCTCAGATGGCTATGACGGAGGGCTTCCGATACTCATCGAAAGATTTGCCAAATGTATCCTCGAAGGCGAAGAGGGCAAAGTCGACATAGACATAAACGATGCAGTAAATTGGACTGCAACCGGCTTTATGAGTGAAGCCTCCGCGGAAAACGGCGGTATACCCTTCAATGTACCGTCATTATAGACTTATTTGGCGTTCAGTTTCAGAGCCTTGACCAGTCGGCCGGAGGATTCCCGAGGTCCGGGACTGCCAACGGTTCTCCGTCACGCATGGCCGATTGGTGCGCAATGATCCCCGGCATCATGTACCTGGCGGCATTCCAGGCATTTACAGGAGGCAATTTGCCGGTCCTGACCGCCCGGAAAAAGTCGTCTATGGCAAAAGGATGCGCTCCGTCATGATGTATTTTCATTTCCCCATATGCTTCAGGCAGACGCTCTGCGGGCATAATAGCCGCATATCCTGCCGAACCGTCTTTATTCCTTACCGGGCGAACTCGTTCACTGACATCCTCAATGCGAATGTCGTCCATCGATGACCCGGTCTGGATAGTATGCATGTCCATGCTTCGCTCATAGCTTGCTTTTGTGCCGTTTATGCAGTTGATGTACGTTTGCGGACTTTTCCATACGCGGCGCCTGAATTCATTGATCCTCATGACCCCGCCGCCTGAGAGGCGCATAATTGCCGTTTCATTGATATACGGATTATCCCAGAGATTTTTCCCCGGTGCAAACATGTGGTCCCATTCCTTGTCGATGCATCCCATACATGATACACGGGTCACATGTTCATTGATGATCGACAGGATCATGCTCACAGAATGTGTGCTGTAGAACATCGGGGGCTTGCCCGCCCAGTTGTCCCTGCCTTTATAAATTTTGTAGCTCGTAAAGTGTGACATATCATGGGTATACTGGGCTTCGCCGTAAAGAAATTTGCCAAAGCCGCCTGAGCTGTACATTTCACGGCACAGGAGCACAGTCGGATCATAAAATCGATTTTCGCCGAGTACATATGTCAGCCTGGTCCGGCCGACCAGGTCCACTATCTGTTCTACTTCCTCGCGTGTCATCGCCATAGGTACAGCGCTATATACATGTTTGCCGGCCTTCAGTGCGCGGATCACCATGTCTCCGTGGATATGGCGCTGTGCATGTATGGCGATGCAATTGATATCTTTTCCGTGCTCAAGCATATCATCAAAAGAATTATAGATCTCCGTCAGTCCGAATTTCTCAGCTGCGGCAGCCCTGCGCTCAGGTATAAGCTCTGCAAGCGCAACCTTGCCGACATACGGATGCTTTAGAAAGTATGGAATGATACTTGGTCCAAAACATCCATACCCTACAAACCCAATGTTTATTTTCATGTTATAGCGCCTCCAGTTTACGATGATTCTCAGTAATTACATATTTTTTGTTCGTACCGGTTCATTTCTTCATATTATTCTACCATACAGATATTATATTTCCAGCAGTTTCACATCCTCTATGCCTATAAAGTGTTTGTCCAATGTCAGGACCTTCATATCATAACGTATAGCCAATGTGGAAATCAGGACATCTGTTAAAGGTATTGTTGTTCCTTTCTTTCTAAGCGAACGTGATGAACTGCCTGCGTTGATCCAGTCACCATATTCGCAGTCAATACAGGGTATTGCGCCAATACAGCTCATCAAGAGGTCATATTCATTATCTGTCCTTACTCCCTGAATCAATTCCGACAATATGGGCCCCGCGATATAAACACGGTCTTCATCAAGGGCGTCTTCAATAATACTGATTATTGTATTATTTCCCCTGAAATATTCTATCCATACTGAAGTATCAGCCATTATCGGGGGTTTCATATATTTCTGCCTGCCGGAAAGAATTGATCTTTTCTTCATCAAATGTGATTCTGCCTTTCATAGATTTGAGCAACTGGATTTTTTTGTATCTTAAAGCAACCTTTAAGGCCTCTTCAATGGCTTCAGAGCGACTTCCCGCATTATAGAGCGCTTCAGTTTCCTTTATGATACTATCAGAAATATTTATTGTAGTCCTCAATCTCATCACCTTTTGAATAATTTTTCTACATATTTCTTATAATACTTTTTTGATGCTTATATAATATGCTTTTAGGTAAATAATGTCAATCCATTATCTGTTTTTTAATCTTTTATTTTTCTATCCTGTTTTACCTCAGGATTTTCAGGATTTTTCCTCAGGATTTTTCCTCAGGATTTTTCCTCAGGATTTTCAGGATATTTCCTCAGTACATATTTACAGTTCAATATATATGATATATAATTGTATCTATGATGAACCGTAGTTCATTTTTATTGTACAAAGAAAATTTCCGGATATCCGGAA
>JAQUNY010000082.1 GCA_028717405.1 Eubacteriales bacterium | reverse complement strand
CATAAGACAGAGAACCGTCCCCTGTCTTACCCAGGACCGCCCCTTTCCTGTTGCCCTGGTCTGGGAAACAAGACAGAGAACCGTCCCCTGTCTTACCCAGGACCGTCCCCTTTCTAGCACCCCATAAACTGTAAAAATTTTTGATATTTCCGTAAAATATTATGATGTTTTACCTTTCACTTTAACTGTATAATAAACGTGATCTCGTTGTTCTGCCATTTTCTAAGTCTGCCTGATTGAATTAAGGCCGATGGATATGCAGCTTGGTTTGAGCAGACATAAATCTACACTGATTATTATAGAAATAAGGAGAGAATAGACGGCAATGGCAAAAAAAATCATTATGGAAAAGATCGACACAGACTTTAATAAAAGAAGGTCACTGCAGCTTTGCAAGGATTCGATCGCCGGCGCGGAAACATACCATCACACCATACCGGGCGAAGGTCTCATGGATTTTTCCGGCAACTGCGGATTTTACCGCATCTTCATACTCATAGAAGGGAAAGTGGTTTTTGCTTCCGGCAACAGGGATTATTCCTATGACGAGAGGGTGACTTTCATTCCTGCGCCTGATATGGATCTTGTGATCAAAGCGCTCAGCAATGCCCAGCTGCTTGAAGTCCGCTGGAAAGTCAGCAGGGGAGATGATGAGGAACTAAAGAAATACGGCACCGTATTTCCCGTGACACAGCTTTATAAAACTTCAAAGCAGTATGTCGACCGCAACAAAAGTGAAAAGACTATCAGCAGGGTCATGGTAGAGCAGCGCAACATACCCGGATTTTGCATTGGGTCTGTTGAATCCTTTGGATATGACCTGGTAAAACCACATGACCATCCGATGCTTGACCAGTTCTTTTTCAGCTTTCCTGAAAATGATATGGATGTGATCATAGACGGCGAATATATCCCGATGGGTGGAAATGTCCTGATGCATATACCTCTCGGCGCGGACCACGGCGTTGAAGTGAAAGAGGGTAAGCATATGCATTATATGTGGATCGATTTTATGGTTGATGAAACCGCCATGACACGCCTTGATACAAGCCACAGGCCGACGGGACTGATGCGTTCGTTTGACGAGTCCGGCCGGGAGAAAAAATAGACAAGAAAAATCAGCAGCAGCAGCAGGATTATCAGAAAAAAGTGGCATGAAACAAAAAGAAATGCAGGAGAAATATTACCAATGCAATCCGAAAAAAATCAGCAAACAAGGCATTTCGATATGCCCATAAAGCTGAAACCCGCGAGGGCCTGGAGGACATATCAGGGGGGCAGCCGTATTGATGCGTTGCACGGTGCCGAAAAACCGGAGGATTCAAATTTCCCCGAAGAATGGATCATATCTACTGTAGCCGCCAATAATCCCGGGCGTGAAGAATTTGCCGGCGAAGGCCTTAGTATCTCCGAAGATGGGGAATCCACTCTGGCAGACCTGATCAGGAGCGATCCTGCAGGTTCACTCGGGGAAAAACATGTAAATAAATTCGGGGCTTCGACCGGGGTCCTTGTGAAACTTTTAGATGCAGCCGAGAGGCTGGCTATACAGGTGCATCCTGATAAAGCCAGCGCGCTCAGGCTTTTTGGTTCGAAATACGGCAAAACCGAATGCTGGTATATACTTCCTGCGGGATCTTCCAATAAAGCTGACACCCCTTGTATTTACATGGGATTTAAGCCGGGGATCTCAAAGGATAAATGGAGGAAGCTCTTCGACCGGCAGGATATAAATGGTATGCTGGACTGCCTTCACAGGATTGAAGTGTCACCGGGCGAAACATACCTCGTTGAGAGCGGTGTACCGCATGCCATCGGGCCCGGGTGCTTCCTTGTCGAAATACAGGAACCTACGGACTTCACCCTGCGTGTCGAGAAAACAACGATTTCAGGCAGGACAATTCCCGATGAGAGATGCCATCTCGGTGCGGGATTCGAAGAAATGCTCAGCTGTTTTAAATATGAGGGATTGACCTGCATGCAGACACTCGACAGGTGGAGGATCAAACCGCTTGTGATTGAGGAATCAGAAGGCGTGAAATATATTGAGGCGGTTGGCCATAAGGATACTCCCTGTTTCAGGATGACTGTTTTGACTGTAGGGCAGGGAAGAAGCTTTAAGGTCCCTCCTGAAGATATCTTCAGCGGACTGTATATACTTGAAGGGCAAGGAAAGCTTTTTGCAGGAAGAGAGGGATCAGAACCGATTTTTCTGAAACCCGGGGACCAGTTTTTTATACCTGCGGGCATGGGCGGTTTCAGTATAAAGGGCACCGCACGGGAGGCTATGAAGTTGATGCGCTTTTTCGGGCCTGATATCAGATGAGTAGCAGACAAAGGAGAAAAACCGGTTATGAGATTTGGATTTTGTACTGAGTTTGCATCTGCATTCAAAGATAAAGCAGATTATGAACTACTTGAGAGGATAAGCAAAGCAAGCTTCGATTTTGTCGAATTCAGGCTGAAGCTGCTGGCAGAGCTGACTGAAGAGGAATTCGCGCTCCTGTCGGCCAGGTTAAGAAATATTGGCCTTGCCGCCGATGTTTCCTGTGCGCTTTTCCCGGGCAGCATAAGGCTTACCGGACCTGATGCCGACAACAGGAAAACAAGGGATTATCTTAAGCATGCCTTTGCCAGAGCGGCTGCACTTGGTTCATCGAAGCTTGTTTTCGGAAGTGCCCCCGCAAGGGAACTGCCGGATGGAGTGACATGGGATGAAGGATACCGGCAGCTTACCCACATGATAAAGGAAGTAATGCTGCCATTGTGCGGGCAATATGATATTAATGTCGTTATCGAACCTATCAGGAGCAATGCGTGTAATTTTATCCATACACTTAAAGATGGGATGAAGCTGGTCGAAATGGTTGATTCGCCCAGGATCGGGCTTCTTGCCGACAGCCTTCATATGCTGACGAATAAAGATGATCCGGAGGATGTAACAAGGTATTTGAATTATATTACACATGTTCATATTTCGAACTCTTCAAGGGCGCTGCCTGAGGATGAATATGAGCCTGAGGTACTTGCGGTGCTTGAGAATTTGAAAAGTGGGAAATATGATAACACGATAAGTTTTGAGTCAAACGCGGGAACAGTTGAAGACAGCATGACAAAGGCGCTTGGAAAGCTTAGAGGATGGTTTTGCGACAGAGCCTGATATTTTGATCTCATGTGGAGAAGCAATATCAAAACTCAAGTTGGTGATTTCGCCACTCATATTAAAAAGGACAGAGGAGAATAAATTTATGAAATCTATAGGATCAGTTAAATCCATTATATCTGAAAAAAGCAAAATCGGGCGCGGGGAGGACATCAAAGGGAAGATAAGGACAGCCGTTATCGGTTGCGGCAGGACGGCCAATGAGCTGCACGGGCTTGTGCTTTTAAAGCATCCGGGGTTTTGTGTAACGGCGGCATGTGATATAAACAGGGAAGCGGCTGAAAAATACGGCGGTATGTTCTCGTGTAAAACGTTCACCAGCCACAGCGAAATGCTTGATTCAGACGATTTTGATTTTGTGATAGTCCTGACATACAGTAACAATCATGCCGAAATTGCCCTTGATTTTCTCAACGCCGGTAAAAATGTAATGATAACAAAGCCATGGGCGCTGAATGTAAAGGATGCTGATACAATAATCGAAGCTTCCCGGGAAAACGGCGTGATGGTAATGCCTTTTATACCATGTCATTTCGGCAGCGATCTGGCAAAACTGAAGGAAGTTGTGGCTGCCGGGACAATAGGCAAAGTATTTCAGATCCGCAGAAGCCAGGTCACCTTCGGAAAAAGAAGCGACTGGCAGACACTTAAGGCATATGGTGGCGGGTATCTCAACAACTGGGGGCCGCACCTGCTCGACCAGGTCCTGGCATTCGTTGACGAACCTGTGGTGCAGGTATATGCCGACACAAAACAGGTGATAAATCCCGGAGATGCCGAGGATATGTTCTATGCCATCCTTAAAACAAAAAGTGGCGTACTTGTCAATGTCGAGTATAATATTATGACCGAGTATCTCCCGAATTGGGTCGTACAGGGGGATAAAGGGACAATATATATGACTGCCGACGACATGGAGATCCATGAGGTCTCATATCCCGTAAATGATGACCCATCGGCATACAGGAGTACAGTCAATGTCAGCAGGACACAGATGAAGGTCGAAGGAAAAAGATTCGGCGACCATTATGCAATTTATACTCATTTGGAGAATGTACTGCGCGGAAAAGAACCTTATATTGTCAGCCTGGATTATGCCCGTCACCTGACAGAGGTCATTTGTGCAATCCATGAGTCGGCAGATTGCGGCAAACTGATAAAGATTTAAGCCGGCAGGTTTATCACAAAAAATGTATCGAAAAGTGTAAAATAAGCAAAAAACACATTTACTGATTCGGCTCAACCGTGTATTATTTATCCCATGTACTGT
This sequence comes from Eubacteriales bacterium, assembly GCA_028717405.1. Taxonomy (GTDB): domain Bacteria; phylum Bacillota; class Clostridia; order JAQUNY01; family JAQUNY01; genus JAQUNY01. Next base: position 2,564 of record JAQUNY010000082.1, on the reverse strand, counting down.
ACAATGGGACAATAAGAGATTGTGCGGCGGGATAATGAAGACGAGAAGGTATATTGATGGAAATGAAAGCTGAAAGAGCAACGGATGCAGGGCTGAACCAGGCGGTAAATGGGACTGAGACGAAAAAGGCTGAAGAGACAATAACCGGAAGCATAGTCGACATTAAAAAATTTTCCGTACATGACGGACCGGGCATAAGAACAACAGTATTTTTTAAGGGCTGCAGTCTGAAATGCATATGGTGCCACAATCCCGAAAGTATATCATCAGAACCGCAGCTGGCATATATCGGCCAGAAATGCATATCCTGCGGCGAGTGTGTCAAGGTATGCCCGTCCGGCGCCCACATAATGAAGCCGGAAGCCCCTGGCAGTGAGCGCTTTGTTCATGAGTTCATACGTGATAAATGTATTTTGTGCGGAAAGTGTGCAGACGTTTGCCTGGGTGGTGCGCTGATATTTTACGGGAAAGAAATGACAGTTTCCGAAGTTATGGCGCCAATAATGGAGGATGTCGATTTTTACAATAATTCCGGCGGAGGAGCTACATTATCGGGCGGTGAGCCCCTGCTTCAGGCGGACTTTTGTGTTGAACTGCTGAAGGCGCTTAAAGACAAAGGGATACATACCGCGGTAGACACGTGTGGTTATGTGCCGCGTGAAGCTTTTTCAAGGGCGCTTCCACTGACCGATATATTCCTGTATGACATAAAGCTGATGGATCCTGAAGAGCACCTTAAATATACCGGCGCTTCAAATGAGCTGATACACAGGAATCTTGAGTATATTGCCGGGAACGGAGCAACGATAGAGATACGGATACCCCTGATACCAGGTATAAATAATGATGACGCTTTTCTTAATGCTGCGGGGGAGTTTCTTTCCGGGATCAAAGGGATCACAAAAGTAAAAGTGCTTCCTTATCACGCGCTCGCAGGTTCAAAATACAGGTCGCTTGACATGGTCAACACTCTGCCTGATGTGGCTTCGCCTGACGATGATGAGCTCAGGGCAGCTGCCGGGAAGCTGAGCAGATACGGGCTGAACGCCGTCAGCGGCAGAGACTGAAAAGGTTATACCTGCAGATGGACCTGCCAGCCCTGCCGGAAAACCCTGCCGGAAACCTCGATGTCGACCGGAAATATGTCGACCGGAAATATATCGGCCGGAAATATATTTGGATATTTATTTAATAAATGTTATACTGTTTATGTAATCTAAATTCTGTTTCCAGATGAATAGATGAAGTTGCCGCACATGCGGCTGCTTTGGCATATGGGTTATGCCATTTTGTTATGACTACCGGGACCTACAGCCCGTGCGGAGGAGTGTGCTTTATGGCAGGCAAGGCAGTTAAAAAAATACAAACTGATAATGACGTTAAAAGAAAAGCTGTAAAGCTTGTATTAACTCATCTTAAAAAAAAGATACCTGAGTCGCTGATAGGCGCAGACGGCATAAATGAATGGATCATTGAGATGGAGGATCTGCTTGCAAAAGAAGATTTCAATCTTGTTGAGTATTTTAATATGAGAAGATCATTAAACGACGTTATTGAAAGAATTCTTGATGAAGAGACAAGATTCAGGCTGAGAGATTCATGGTACAGTCTTGGAAAAGCCCTTGACAAGAAGGTAAAGCAAAGATGAAGATGATGAAGATGAAGATGATATAGGAATCAAAGCCCCTGTTTCTTCATGAAACAAGGGCTTTTTTAAATATACGCAAATGCAGGCAGCCCCGATAATTCAGGTTTGCGGCTGCCCGCGTAAGATAGTGTCTATGAATCTTTGAGCTTCTTTTATCTGTAGTTGTACACTGCCAGGAGAAGGACCGCCGGGTGTATTCCTTGAATCGATGCAACAACGGAGGCTGAGTTTTTCGCGGGTATCACTCCCGAATAAACTGCTGAATCCTGCCAGTTCACTGTCGGTGAGGCTGTCTAGAGGTTTTCCGCTGCTTATGCAGTAGAGGACCATTTTCCCTGCGATCTCATGAGCTTCCCTGAAAGGGAGGCCCTTGGCGGCAAGATAGTCTGCTGCATCTGTGGCATTCGCGTATCCTTCACGTGCTGCAGTATACATTTTATCCTTGTTGAATTTGGCGGAAGCGAGCATTCCTGTAAAGACACCAAGACAATTCAGCATTGTATCCACCGCATCAAATACAGCTTCTTTATCTTCCTGCATATCTTTATTATAGGCAAGGGGGAGAGACTTCATCACCGTCAAAACGGTTATCAGGCTTCCGTATGCACGGCCTGTCTTACCACGAATCAACTCAGCCATATCCGGATTTTTCTTTTGTGGCATTATGCTGCTTCCGGTGCTGAAGGAGTCGTCCATAGCGGCAAAACCGAATTCGGATGAGGACCAAAGCACAAGCTCTTCACAGAATCTGCTCAAATGCATCATGATTATTGAAATACATGAAAGCATTTCGATCACGAAATCTCTGTCACTTACGCCATCCAGGCTGTTGGAGGTTATTTTTTCAAAGCCCAGCTCTGCTGCCACGGCTTCGCGGTCTATGGGGAACGTCGTTCCGGCAAGTGCTCCCGACCCA
>JAQUNY010000081.1 GCA_028717405.1 Eubacteriales bacterium | reverse complement strand
AAATGGGATTTTTTGAAAAGGGCAGCACTGAGCCGATCAGAGACTTCACAATAACCTCAAGGATGGTCGAACCGCATGACAGCGGGATAATCGAAAACCTTTTTGACTAGCAGCATACCATTGAATATGCGCCATCCTACAGGACAAGCACTTATTTCGACGAAATATACCATGCAAGGACCGCATATGAGCACCTTAACAAAGTCAGCCCATATGAAACCACCCATCCTCCGCTCGGGAAAGTCATCATGGCTGCCGGAATCCGCATTTTCGGGATGAATCCCTTTGGCTGGAGGATCATGGGCACCCTTCTGGGCGCCTTGATGATACCTTTCATGTATGCTTTCGGAATGAAGCTTTTCAAAAAGCGTTTTTACGCCATTTGCTCGGCATATCTGCTGTCTGTGGACTTCATGCATTTTGTCCAGACAAGGATAGCCACCATAGATGTTTACTGCGTGTTTTTCATAATTTTAATGTACTATTTCCTTTACGATTACCACATTAAAAAATCCTACACACTCGGGTACAGGAAATCTCTGGTGCCCTTATTCCTGAGTGGCCTTGCCTTCGGCCTGGGAGCAGCCTCAAAATGGATAGGCATATATGCCGGCGCAGGACTTGCCCTGATTTTTATCATAACTAAATTTCTGGAAAGCAGGGATTATATAAGGGAATTAAGAAACGAAGAGGGCTATGCTCCCGCATGGTTAAAGAGATTCGTGCCGTTCCACATCAACAGGACATTCCTCTGGAGCATATTGTTTTTCGCAATTGTCCCGGCAGCGATATACATCCTGTCATATATACCATATCTGGTGCTGAGAAATTATGATTTAAGAAGTATTCTCGACAATCAGATATACATGTATAAATATCACAGCAAAGATGTGCTTGATGCGACTCATGCCTATGGTTCAATGTGGTGGTCATGGCCTGTTATGCTGCGGCCGATGTGGTTTTACGGAGGAGGAGATCTGCCCGAGGGGATAGCTTCAAGCATTGTATGTATGGGCAATCCGGCAGTGTGGTGGGTCGGGATACCTGCAATGATAGCATCTATGGTTATTTCAATTGTAAAAAAAGATAGATCCATGCTTCCTGTATTTATTGCGGCGGCATTCCAGTATCTGCCCTGGATATTTATAAGCCGTGTGGTTTTCATATACCATTTCTTCTCGACAGTACCTTTCGTTATACTTTCGATAGTCTACATAATCAAGACGATCCTTGAAAAGTATCCGCGAAAAAAGTATTATATATATGCCTATCTTGGCTTGGCAGGAGTCCTGTTTGCCATGTTTTACCCTGTGCTTTCAGCAATGGAGGTAAGCCGCCCTTATGTGGATTACGTGCTGAGATGGTTCCCCGGATGGGATTTCTAAAGGGATTAATCAGGACCTGAATGGAGGGATCGTTATGGTGGATACCGGAGCGGGACAGTCTGAAGTAATGTACAGAAACGAGCAGAACAAAAGAAATCCAGAAGTATTTTCCGGCGTCAAAAATGGCACACCCGCCGGGCGTTCCGCAGATAATAAAGTCCGCAAACAGCCCGCAGCAAGCTTATCTCCCAGATATTCCATAATAGTCCCTGCATATAATGAGGAACTCGTCGTTGAGGAATCCTATAAACGTCTGAGGAACGTCATGGATGGCCTGGACGGGTCCTGCGAGCTTATTTTTGTCAATGATGGCAGCAGGGACGGTACCGCGGCTATAATAGCAGGGATATGCCGCAGGGATCCACATGTGAAGTTAATAGATTTCTCCAGGAATTTCGGCCACCAGACGGCCATAACCGCAGGAATGGACCATGCATCCGGGGAAGCGGTTGTTGTGATAGATGCCGACCTTCAGGATCCGCCTGAAGTGATACCTGAAATGATTAAAAAGTGGAAAGAAGGTTTTGAAGTCGTCTATGGAAGGCGGGTAAAAAGGCAGGGGGATTCTTTCTTCAAAAAGCTGTCTGCAGGGTTTTTCTACCGGTTGCTAAGAGGGATGACCGAAGTGGATATCCCTGTTGACACAGGTGATTTCAGGCTTATAGACAGAAAGGTTTGCGAAGCGCTGAAAAAAGTCAATGAAAGGAACAGATATGTAAGAGGTATCATCAGCTGGCTCGGTTTCAGGCAGACAGGGGTTGAGTTTACAAGGGAAAAGCGCTTTGCCGGCGAGACAAAGTATCCGCTGAGAAAAATGCTTAAATTCGCATTTGACGCCATAACGTCGTTTTCATATAAACCTTTGAAAATTGCATCTTATGCGGGATTTGCTATTTCGATGACCAGCTTTGTATATTTGCTGGTAGTGCTTTATTTGAGGCTTTTCACCGCGAGTACTATTGTGGGATGGGCTTCGATCGTTGCGGTGAATCTTTTCTTTAACGGAATCATCCTGATAATACTCGGAATAATCGGAGAATATATTGGCAGGATATATGACGAGGCGAAAGGCAGGCCTCTTTATATTGTCAGAGATATGATCAACTTCAGTGAAAATTCTGGTAAGACAGACGACGTTGACCGTGGTGAAAAGAACAGGAGCCCGAACTGAAGAAACAGGAGCCCGAACTGAAGAAACAGGAGCCCGAACTGAATAGAAGGTGTCAGTTATGGAGAGTACCAAAAGCGGCAGAGAAACAATTTTTAAGGTTAGTTTTGAAAACAGGCTCTTCCAGCAGGATAAGCTGATATTTGGTGATGACAGGGACAACAGATATTGTGATGAGTGTATACTGATAAAGCGGCAGAGCTTGGGCAGGAGCACAAGGCTGCATTACCATGACTGTTACGAACTTGAGATTGTCTTGCAGGGCAGTGGCACGCATGTCGTCAATAGTGTTTCTTACCCTGTAAATGAAGGGGATGTGTCGCTGATATCACCGGCCGATATTCACAAATACATTATCGACGATATGAAAATGGTTTTCTTTAATGTAAAGTTTAAAGAGACCGCATTATCAGATAATCTGAAATTGAAGCTCTATTCAATGCCGTTGCCCGTTAACTTTTTTCCCCTGAGCACAGGGAAAGAAAATATACAAAAAGAATTTATGGCAATGGAGGCAGATGCGGCCGCCATAGCAGATGCAGGACTTAAAAAGGCTATGCTAAAGGCAAGGCTTGAGTGTGTGCTTATATACATATTCAACGAAATCGGTGGGGGAAAGTATCTGCCAAGAGCGGCCGAAAGAACTGAAAATGAATCCGGCGGCATGAAGATATACAGAAAGCACAGAGACCCTTCAGATGAATCAAACAGGATCATGCTGGATGCAATATCATATATAAGAAATAATTTCAGAAGAAATATCAAAATCAGGGAAATCGCCGCGTATTGCAATTATTCCGTTAATTATTTCGGAGTAAAATTCAAGGAATATACATCAATGACATATGCGGATTTTCTTAATGAACTGAGACTGGAGTTTGCATACCAGCTTATTGTCAATACTGCCTGCCTTTTCAAAGAAGCATGTAATGAAGCAGGATTTGAGTCATTCCCGTATTTCTCCAGACTATTCAAAACTAAATACGGATGCTCGCCGAAATATTACCGTGAAGCCAGAGCTGAAAAGCTTAATAATAATTCCGGAAATCAGAAAAAATACCCTGGATCAGTGGAACAATAAATTTTCTGACAATCATTAATCAGGATATATATATCAAATATCCAGTCATTTATCATATGTCAGATATTAAGTACAATATCATTAATGTCGACACTGGGCTTTTAACACTTACGGCTTAATACAGGCTTATTTGATTGAACTAATCCAGTCGGAACCGCGGTTTGCAGCCTTTGCATTATGCCCTTATCAGTTTGTAATTGGAACAGACCGCTACCAAGTACTATAAACAATGAAGGAAGGCGATGGCATGAATAATATATTTTTAGATGAAGGCGGATTTTTCACAGGATGTAATTATTGGGCATCCCATGCGGGTACGGCGATGTGGTCGGACTGGAGGCCTGATGTCGTAGAACAGGACCTCCGGCGGCTGTCTGAAGCAGGCTTGAAAGTTCTCAGAGTGTTCCCTCTTTGGCCTGATTTTCAACCCGTCTGTCTGCTGAGAGGGTATACAGGCAGACCGGTAGAATTTCGCATCGGAGAAGAAGCGCTGACTGATGACGAAGAAGGTGTTGCCGGTGTCAGCAGGGAGGCAATCGGCCACTTCGAGTATTTTGCGCAGACAGCACACAAATATGGACTTCAACTTGTTGTCGCCCTGATTACGGGGTGGATGAGCGGAAGACTTTTCGTTCCTCCGGCCCTCGAAGGCCTCAACATACTCAAAGATCCACTTGCCCTGCAGTGGGAGACACGTTTCGTCAAATATTTTGTAAAACACTTTAAAACTGAGCCGTCAATAATCGCATGGGACCTTGGCAACGAATGCAACTGTATGGCAGAAGTCAGCTCTCCCCAGGAAGCATGGAACTGGGTATCATGCATAACCTGTGCCATTAAGTCCGAAGATCCGGAAAGGCTGGTTATATCGGGCATGCACAGCCTGAAGACCGAAGGGAACTGGACTATAAAGGACCAGGCTGAAATCGTTGATATACTGACCACCCACCCATATCCGTCTCCGACATATAACAGCCATCAGGATCCGATGAACACTATAAGACCGGGGCTCCATTCATCTGCCCAAAGCCTTCTTTACAGGGGAGTGGGAGAGAAACCGTGTTTTGCGGAGGAAGTGGGCACCTTCGGACCGATGTTCTCAAATGAGAAAATTGCGGCAGATTTTATCCGGAACAATCTGTTTTCACTCTGGATCCATGATTGCAGGGGCTTCCTTTGGTGGTGCGCAAATGAACAAAGCCATCTCAAACACGCGCCTTATGACTGGGATGCAATTGAGCGGGAACTCGGACTTTTCAGGCTTGACGGAACTCCCAAGCCTGTAGTCGGCGAAATATCCGGCTTCACTTCTTTCGTCAGGGATTTTACAAAATTATATGGCAAGCTGCCTGAAAGAAAAAAGGATGGCATATGTATCCTGACAAAGGGGATGGGCGGTGACGGAGCCTGGGCTGCGGCTTACAGCGCATTTGTACTGGCAAAGCAGGCCGGGCTTGAAATCGAATTCAGGCAGGCAGACCAGCCTCTGGAGGAATCGCCGCTCTATATCATGCCGTCGGTAAAAAGCTGGCAGGGGATCAGCAGGAGAAGGATGAATGAACTGCTTGAAAAAGTGAAGGCGGGGTCAGTTTTATACATATCAGTCGAAAATGGTGTTTTCAGCCCGTTTACAGAATTTTCCGGGATAGAAGTGGCTACACGTGAAAAATGTATGGGTAATGAAATTATTTCGATATCGGATCCGCTCGAAGACGGAAAGATCATCGATCTTGAAATCAGAGGCAGCTTCAAATACCGCTCACGGTTGACAAGGGCGTTAAAACTTGGCGAAGACAAAGAAGGCACTGCAGTTTTTACCTGTGCGCAATATGGCAGGGGGAAAGTATATTTTCTAAGTTATCCGCTTGAGCTGTACCTGTTTGACAGGCCAGGAGTATTCAACAGAGAAGGCTCGGCTCAGTACTGGAAAATATACGCCCACATCAGAAAAGGTATATCGGCTTATAAACGGCATTGCACGAGTGACGATGTATACGCCGGCATTACAGAGCATCACACGGAAGATGGCAGGATCATTATCGCCGCCATCAACTACAAACCCGAAAGAAGGGAGATCCCAATCAGTATTGCAAAAGGGTGGAAGCCGGCGGCGCCGATATATGGCAAACTGCCTGAATATGCGGCAGATAAAGCGGCAGATGCAGTTGCGGATAAAGCGGCAGATAAAGCGGCAGATATAAATAGAGACCAGGAGAAAGGCGCCAACGGAGATAATGTTAGCTGCGAAGCCACAGGAATCTGTAATGGGATCACAGCACCCCGGGATGCATCCTTCGTGGTATCCCTCAGGGAAAATGACGCATGCATGTTCATCCTGGAGAAAGATGATAATATAATAAAAATGATAAAATAATAAAAAAGATAAAACAACAATAGTTATAAAATAACATAAACGGTAAAACAGATAAACGGTAAAGCAGATAACAGGAAGGAACAGAAAATATTATGTCAATAAAATACTATGATGAGTCAAAACTTTTTAAGATCGACACGCCAAACATTACTTATGCAATCGAGATCTGCGGCGACGGCAAAGTCGTAAACCTGCACTTCGGCGGCGCAATCCCGAGGGTAGAGGACCTTCCCAAAGGTGAAGTATGGAAAAGCGCTGGGTCAGGAGCCAATAGCGGAAGACTTTCAGGCGGGAAAGACAGGGAAGAGTATTGCGGGTGGGGTGAGCTGTTTTTCAGCGAACCATGCCTCAAGGCTGAGTTCAGCGACCATGTAAGGGATCTGCGGCTGGTTTATAAATGTCATAAAATATATTCAGAAAAATCAAACAGCACAGACAGCGAGGTCCTTATCATAACTTTAGCCGATATGCATTATCCTGTCGAAGTCGACGCTGTTTACAGGATATATAAAGGTATGGACGTTATCGACAGGAACGCTGTCATAAGAAACACGGGAAGTGAAGACTCAATCAGAATAGAAAATATGCAGTCTGCTTCCTGGTATGTCCCGAAGGTCCGGGAATATACTCTTACACACCTTTCCGGAAGATGGGGCAGGGAATATCAGATTGAAAAAATCGACCTTACTCAGTCAAAAATCGTGCTTGAGTCGAGAGCCGGAGTTTCAGGTGCAAATGCGACACCCTGGTTTGCGGTTGACGAAGGCGGCAAAGCTGATGAATATGGAGGCAGGGTCTGGTTCGGAGCGCTGCATTGGAGCGGGAACTGGAGGATTTCGGTTGAAAAAGACTGCATGATGCAGTTGAGGATAACCGGGGGAGTAAATGACTTCGATTTTTCGTACAGCCTGAAACCAGGTGAATCAGTGCAGACTCCGGTTTTCACAGGCGGATATACGACAGGCGGATTCGGGCAGGCGAGCAGGATCCTGCACAACTACCAGCGTGATTACCTTATGCAGCGGAACAAGGCTTATATTGAAATGCCTGTAATTTATAACGCCT
>JAQUNY010000080.1:3285-7188 GCA_028717405.1 Eubacteriales bacterium | reverse complement strand
TACTCAGGCTCTGAAGTGTACTGGTCACAGGCTATAACCGCCCATTTTTCAAGAGCAGATTTCCCCTGAGACGGCAGGCAGATAGAAGGGATGCTTATCCCGAGTGAATCCTGCAGGAGTGACAGCTCCTGTTGTGTTTTTTCAAAACTGTCGATCCTGTTGCTGCTGCCGCAGCAGCTGTTGCCATTTTTGCCAGCCATATTCGCTTGACCTGCTTTCATAAAATATCCATCGGCATTATTCAGTAATATTTATTCTGAATAATCCGTCATTATCCGTCAGTATATACAAGGTATCGCTCGTTATCATATACTGAGTATAATCGGAATAATCCGCATAATCAATATAAGACCTGAGAGCAGGGGCTGAAATGCCTGTCTGTCGTGATTCTTGTCCGGAAATATGATATTCTGTTTTTGTCATCAAAAGGAGGAGGAAGTAAGCATGAAAAATGTAATGCCCAGAGTTGCCGCGATACACGATCTTTCAGGATTTGGCAGATGTGCCCTGACAGTTGTAATACCTGTATTGTCCGCAATGGGGAACCAGGTATGTCCTCTTCCGACAGCTATTCTGAGCACACATTCCGGTGGATTTGACAACTTCACTTTCAGTGATTTTACCGGCGGAATGGAAGCATATGCCGGGCACTGGAAAGAGCTTGGCATAAAATTTGATTGCATATACAGCGGGTTTTTGGGTTCAGCTGAGCAGATAGGTATTGTCAGCAGGTTTATAGATGATTTCGGCACCGGAAGAAGGAGCAGTGAAGGGGAGTGCCTGGTCGTCGTAGATCCTGTTATGGGAGACGACGGTATTTTATACAAGACTTATACCGAAGAGATGAAAAACCTGATGAAGAACCTGATAAAGAAGGCGGCAGTTATAACGCCAAACTATACTGAGGCATGTTTCCTTACAGGATCTGATTATAAGATTGAGCCGCTTGACAAACCGGAAGTTGAAGCAATGCTGAAAGAACTATGCAGCAAAGGCCCGGAAATGGCTGTTATAACAACAGTCAATCTCAGGGGAAGCGGATTTATAAACGCCGGCTACAGCAGGAGGGAGGACAGATTCTGTTTTGTCGGATACAATCCTGTGCCTGCTTCATATCCTGGTACAGGGGAGTTATTTGCCAGTGTTTTTACCGGGAGACTGCTAAAAGGATCAACCTTGAAGGAGGCCATTCAAAAAGCTACGGATTATGTTTCGCAGACAGCGGCAATAACGTACAGGTACGGAACCCCGGCACGTGAAGGCGTGATGCTTGAGAAAACACTGAAATTCCTGATCCCTGAAGATGATGTTCAGAATAATCGGGATACACGGGATCCGCAGCATAGGCAGGATGCACAGAATGCGCAGGGCACGCCGGATTCACAGGATAAACGGGAGGATGCGCAGGGTTCACATGATATACCAAAGGATGGTTGCCCTGAAGAGGCATATTATGAATCGGCTTTTTCCAGAACAGTTGAGATGGTAGGAGGCAATGGGATTAAGATACTCAGGGAAAGCAGGATATGTATATTGGGGATTGGGGGAGTAGGCTCATATGCTGCCGAAGCCCTGACGCGCTGCGGCATAGGGAATTTCACCCTTATAGATCCGGAAGATATCGACATCTCAAATATCAACCGACAGATACATGCCATGGAAAACACGATCGGCCGGCCGAAAGTTGAGGTCATGAAAGAGAGAATGCTTCAGATAAATCCATATATACATGTAAGGACAATAAAAAAGAAATATCTTCCCGGCAGCCCTGAAAACCCTGACATAAATGAATTCAGCTATATTGTCGACGCAATAGATGATATAACAGCCAAAGCTGACCTTGCTGAAAAAGCATACAAAGAAGGGATACCGATGATAAGCAGCATGGGCGCCGGAAATAAAATGGATCCGTCACTTTTTGAGGCTGCCGACATATATGATACGTCTGTGTGCCCGCTCGCAAGGGCGATGAGGCGTGAACTGAGAAAGCGGGGAGTAATGAAGCTTAAGGTTGTATACTCAAAGGAGGAACCCTTGGAATGTGGCGGCAAAGCTCCTTCCAGCATATCTTTCGTGCCTTCGGCAGCAGGACTTGTCATTGCTTCTGAAGTTGTCAGAGATCTGATAAAAGAAGATTAGGGAGTATTTGTTTATTACCTCGATCCCCAGTGCGTTAGATGTTTGAGGATCGGCTGTTATGATATCAGGTCGGTGCTACCACAGTTTTACAACCTCATCAAGAATCTGTTGCAACTCGTCTTGTGACTCACTAAGTGCTTCCATGGAAATTTAATTTATTTGACCTCCCGGATTATGTACTGTGGAGTCATATCGGGCGGAGCAAGATTATTAAATTCCTCATCAAGTATCTGCTGGGCTTCCTGCGAAATACTGATAATTGCTTTTTCTATCTGGGCTTCATCCATACCTTCTTTGACTATTTTGTCAAAAGTATTTGTAATCAATGATGATATCCCTCCGGTGGGGGCACCAGGTGTAATATTATAGTTCGAATTCACATAATAGTAAAATTCTGAATAATCTTTATTACGCGCCCTGAAATTTGTATAAACATCAATATAATTATTTGATTCCGTATTATGATATGGATATAACATACCCAGCACATTTGCTGCAATAACAGGGTTCGGTGCAGTTGAAACAACCGCGAAAAAATAACCATACTTTTGGTATGATGAATATGTTTGCGCCTGAGGCCCTCTTGGAAAGAGCACATAGCCGGCATTATTCTGGATCACATAAGGCGATATTATGAAGGTGCCTTTGTTTTCATTAAAATCCTTGATTAATTGACTCGATTCCATTACAGGTTTATTCCTCATAACTCTGTGCACATTGTACAATTCTGCAGTAAATTTTATAGCATCAAGTGCAGACCGGTCTAAGAGTGAAAAAATGACATTGTTGTCTGATACCTTTGTAAAATCTCCTGAGTTGGAGTATATGAAAGAATCAATAATTGATGTGAATCCATTATCAAGTACGCCCCATCTGTCTTTGATCCCATCTCCATCCAGGTCAGACGTTGTCTTCAGGACAATATCGAGAAAAACGTCCCATGTCCACCTATTGTCTTTCATCAGTTCATATGGATCTTGGAAACCATTCTCTTGTATAATTTTCTGATTATACGAAAACATATATTGTATTCCAGGTAAAACATCAACTATTCCGTAATTTTTACCATTGATATACGCGCATTTTTGTCTTGGATTAACAATGAAATTATTGTTAAAATCTAAATATTCATCAAGAGGAAGTATATAATTGATTCTTGCCAGCTCGAATACGCTCATTTCCGGATAAAAATATATTATATCAGATATGTGATTTCCTGATTTTATGGAAACTGTTATATCCTTCATCTGATCACGGGAAAGTGCTTCCCACTCTATTTTACAATTCAATTTTTTCTCGGCATCCTCTATGCGGGACAAAAGAGCAGCCAGTGATCCGTGGCTATCTCTGTCTGGGATCTTAGAAGATTCCCATACAAGGATATGTATTGGTTTGCCATTATAATTTAGTGATAGTTTTTCATTCATTATATTTATTGTGTTGTCTGAATTCTCTACCTTGGGTTTATTTGAATTGTCGCACCCACAAAACATGATGACAAAAGTTGCTATTATCAGGGATATTACCGACTTAATTTTTCTCATAGGCTACCTCATATTCAGGAGCATTCTTGTACGTATCATATTTTCAATATTGAATTTCTGCTCAATTTATATATTAATTGGAAACAAATGTATTTGTCAATATTAATTTATAAATTATATCTATAATTAACACATGTTGACATTAATCACATCCTGGCAGAAGCGATGTTACCTGAAGAGGGGACCTGAATTCAGAGTTTTATGTCATGTTTGCGTATCT
>JAQUNY010000080.1:0-3185 GCA_028717405.1 Eubacteriales bacterium | reverse complement strand
TGTCATGTTTGCGTATCTTGATTTAGTGATATTGTTCATAGTATAATCAAGTTCGGTATTTTGCGTTTTCAGAAGGAAATAAATATGGCGAAAGCAGAAAAGGTTTCTTATATGGGGACCTCGCTCTAAAACTGAATATCTGCGCGGCGGTTGCGGTATTGATTTATGTCGGGCGCATCTAAAAGGTGTGCTTTTTCATTTGCATTTACTTATACAATTACAATAACAAAACGGAGGAATCTAAATCAGTGAAAGATAAGAGTTTATCTGATTACGGCTATAACCCCGCGGCGAAACCTGCCATTATTGAAGGTATGCCTGCAAGAGTGATTGCCGTGCATAAAGAAAGATATGAGTTATTTTGCGAATATGGACAAATATTCGGGAAACTGAAAAAATCGGTTTATTTCGGCGAAGGGATTGAAGAATTCCCCGCGACAGGTGATTTCGTGATCATTTTATATAACGAGTCGGGCGACAGCAGGATAATTAAAACGCTGGCCCGGAAGTCAAAATTTTCCCGCAATGATTTTTCAGGCCATGCGGCGGGATATGTCAGAACGGTAAAGGAACAGGTGGTTGCCGCTAACTTTGACTATGTGTTTATAATGGTTTCCTTAAACCGTGATTTTAAGGTGAACAGGATCGAAAGATACCTTGCAGTAGTCTGGCAGAGCGGTGCAGTCCCGGTGATTGTGCTTACAAAGGCTGATCTCGCCGAAGATTGTGCCTCGCAGATACAGGCTGCAGCGGCGGTGGCTGCGGGGACAGACATTCTGGTTGTCAGCGCACTGACGGGGAGAGGGCTGCAGGATCTTAAAGCGTATCTGAAACCGCGTACAACAGTGGTCTTCCTGGGCTCATCAGGCGTTGGTAAATCTACTCTTGTAAACAGCCTGACCGGGGCTGAAACAATGCAGGTAAGCGAAATAAGGGAGGACGACAGCCGGGGGCGTCACACAACAACACGCCGCCAGCTTATAATGCTGCCGGGAGGCGCCATGATAATCGATACGCCGGGATTGAGGGAGCTTGGCATGTGGGATGCAGAGGAAGGACTGGGCGAAACATTTGCCGACATAGAGAGCTATTTCGCCAGGTGTAAATTCAACAATTGTACCCATGGGACCGAACCTGGCTGCGCGGTCAGAAAAGCTGTTGCTGATGGCAGTCTGTCGCTGGAACGCTGGGAGTCTTATCTCAAGTTGAAAATGGAGATGAGATTTTCGCAGGATAAAGCCGGAGCATTGCGCGCCAAAGAAGAAAAATTTAAAACAATTGCCCGTATGAACAGACAGATTGAGCAAAAGAACAAAGGCAGGCAATAGGAGCAGAACAGTGCAAGACATGGGTAAGACAGGGGACGGTTCTATGTCCTGGTTGGTTTCAGGCATGGGTAAGACAGGGGACGGTTCTATGTCCTGGTTGGTTTCAGGTGTTGATGCCAGGTAATAACATAAGTGGGCCTCAAGCCTAAGGTGAAGGCTAGCAGCGCCGGGTAAGACACAGAACCGTCCCCTGTCTTGCACTGCCCTGGCAACCTGCTGCTGGGTGTAAGACACAGAACCGTCCCCTGTCTTATGCTGTCTTGCCTCATGTCCGTCTTGTATTTATGGCTATGTTTATATATAATGAAAGAAAAACGAATGTATGTTCGAATATGCCCGCAAAAGCAAATGTGTTTGCACATGCCGATGCGGGATAAGGGGCGATTATGAATCTTGAGCAGATGCTGGAGCAAATCAGGGCTTCAGAGGAAATCATGGCAAACATTACAAAATGGGTCGAGATTCCTGCAAAGGAAGCCAGGTATGAACCTGTCCCGGACACTGTTGACGTCAGGATACGGGAAGCCCTGGCAAGAAAAGGGAGACCCAGGCTTTATACCCACCAGGCTGAATCTCTAAGGCTTGCAGCGGCAGGCAGGGATTTTACCGTGGTAACTCCGACTGCATCCGGTAAAACCATGTGCTACAATGTGCCCGTACTGGATGCCATATTAAAGGATGATTCGTCCAGGGCACTTTTCATTTTCCCCACGAAGGCGCTGTCGCAGGACCAGGCTGCCGAGCTCCATGAGCTTATTGAAGAAGCCGGAGTCGACATAAAAACGTACACTTATGACGGGGACACATCCCAATCGGCAAGAAAAGCTATCCGCCAGTCAGGACACATAGTTGTGACGAATCCGGATATGCTGCACAGTGGCATACTGCCTCATCACACCAAATGGACGCGCCTTTTCGAAAACCTCAAATATGTTGTTATCGACGAGGTGCACCACTACAGGGGCATTTTCGGAAGCCATCTGGCCAACGTGATCAGGCGCCTCAGAAGGATATGCAGCTTCTATGGCTCGGATCCGCTGTTCATTTGCTGCTCGGCTACCATAGCCAATCCGGGCGAGCTTTCTTCAAGGATAACGGGCAAGGAGATGACTGTTGTAGATAACAACGGTGCGCCATCGGGCACGAAGCATCTCATATTTTACAACCCGCCTGTTGTCAACAGGCAGCTCGGTATAAGGAAGAGCAGCCTGCTGGAAGCCAGGAAGCTTGCCGGCATGTTTATTGGCAACAAGATACAGACAATCGTCTTTACCAGATCCAGGGTGAATGTAGAAGTCCTGCTCACATATCTCAGGGACTTCAGCAAAAATGGCGATGATAACATAAGGGGTTACAGGGGAGGTTACCTGCCGGGACAGCGTCGCGACATAGAGCATGGTCTCAGGGAAGGACGGATATTGGGCGTTGTAAGCACCAATGCTCTTGAGCTTGGAATAGACATAGGGACTCTTGATGTATGTATCATCTGCGGGTATCCCGGTACTATAGCAAGCACCTGGCAGCAGTCGGGCAGGGCTGGCAGGCGCAACAGTGTGTCAGCAGCATTCATAGTGGCAGGCAGTTCACCCCTTGACCAGTATATTGTATCAAATCCTGCCTATATCCTTGAAAAAAGCCCTGAGCACGGGCTGATCAATCCGGATAACCTTGTCATACTGCACAGCCATCTTAAATGCGCTGCATTTGAGCTGCCTTTTGAAGACGGTGAGAAGTATGGCGTTGAAACCACTGCCGAAATGCTTGCCGCCATGGAGGAGTCAAAATTTGTCAGGCATGTGGGACGCAGATGGCACTGGTCATCCGACGCATTCCCTTCCGAGCAGATCAGTTTAAGAA
>JAQUNY010000079.1 GCA_028717405.1 Eubacteriales bacterium | reverse complement strand
TTCCTTCAATGCTTCTTTTATGTCGGGAAAAGCTTCAGTGTATATTTTTGTTGAATCGTGGAATTCACGCAAATGAGAGTCGGCTTTCTCAAAATCAGTTTTAAGTTTTACAAGGTCTGCCGCGGCGGCTTTTTTCGAAAGTTCACCGATCCTGTCCTGCTCCTCTTTCTTTCTGTCCAGTCTTTCTGCTGTACGCGCCAGTTCGATACCGTCATGATCTGCCAGCGTCCCCAGCAGTAAATCTGCATTTTTGATGCCTGCCGCAACCTTTTTATACTCTTCCAAAAGCGGAAGCTGCGCCCTTCTCTTGTGTCTTACTCCTTTAAATATCGCTGCTGCCGTAAACGAGGCCATCAGAAGGGTGAAAATGGTACTCGCTGCAAGTGCAGCTCCTGAGTATGCTTTGAATTTCGTCGAAAAAGTCACAGCACCTGTCATCATAAGTATTGTTACGATCAGCCCGGCCAGTGCGAGAAAAACTCCGGCATAAGCTGCAGCTTTAAATACAGGTGTGCGTTTACTTCTTTCAATCGTATCCTGCAGTTCATCTTTTTTCTTAAGAAGGATGCATTTATCCACTGCAGCGGCAGATGCGCCTTCGGGAAGTTGTGCAAGATCACCATACCTCTTGTCGAACAGGGCTTTTTCCTGTTCATATTCATTAACTGCCTCCGCAGCGGATCTATTAAGGTCATTGGCTTTTGCTTTTTCAGTTTCAAGGCGCATTCTTTCTTCACTGAAGTTTTCAAGCATCAGGATCGTTCTATCATCTGCATCCTGCAGCAGGCTGAATTTTTCTGTTAAGGCCGCCTCCAGCTCCTCCAGCCGTTTTGAAGCCGTGATAAAGCTGTTCCATTTCTCCTGATATATTTCCGCATCGCGGCGCAGACCATTCAGCTTTTCAACAGGTTCAGGCCCAAGCCCGTCCCATTTTTCATGAAGCCTGAGCTCTCCCTCCAGCCTTTCCTTGTCTTCTGCCGCACTTTTTCTTTCATTATCAAATCCGACAATTTTTTCGTTCAGGGAAGATACGCGCGTTTCCAGGTCTATAATTTTTTCAAGGCTGTCTTCGACATCGTCGGCCGCCCTGAATTCGGCATAGTGTGTTTCGATATGGCTGAGGATGTCAGCTTTCTTTTTTGAAAGCTCCAGCGCGGCATCATAGTCTCTTTTGATATTTTCTCTTTCCTTTGAAGCTGCCGCGTATTTTTCAGCTGCCAGCTGCCATGAAGCCCATGCTTCGAGGACTTTGTTTTTCTGCTCCAGCAATTTTTGCTTCGCCTTTAATTCACTGTCGGCTTCATTGTACATCCTGTTCACACCTGCAAGGGCGTCTGCTGTTTCACGTCCGGCGTTTATTTCGCCTTCGCGCTTCAACAGGATATCCTCAAGCTTCTCGAGTTCTCCGTCCCTTCCCATATTTCTGGGAGTAATGCCCCTGTCGTTCGGTCCGGTAAGCTTTGTTATGTCTTTGAGATCGCCGGCGATTGCCTCCAGTGCATCGTGGAACGGGCGCCCTCCGCCCCCCGTAAGAAGTCCCTGCAGCGACGCGCCTATCTGCCTTGTTTCAGGAAGCGGCTGCGTGATATAAAAGGTTTCCTGAAACAGCTCACGTGCCGCAATCCCAAACATGCCGGCCAGATAATCATCATATGCTTCAAGCGGCTTCCTTGCCGCCGGGTTGTGCTGGCCTTCCAGGAGGAGCTTTTTCCGGGGACTTTCCCCGCCGCCGGGTTCTCCCTCTATTTCCCATAGCGAGACCTGATGGTTGTCGAAATCACGCTCTATCAGATAAGTTTTGCCGTCGCCCCCAACATGGTTTTTGTCACCGCCCCCAAAGACGGTAAATACCAGTTCGCCCCTGCAGGCGGCCGGCCTGTCCCAATTACGGAAACGTTCCAAATTGAAGGTGTCTGCGGCGCCCTGCCTGTGAGGCAGGCCGAAAATCACTGCTGCCAGTCCCGAAACCATCGATGTCTTGCCTGATTCATTTTGTGCAGCAAAAATATTGATACCGGGCACAAATCTGAATTCAGCCGGTCCTCTATAAAGGCCGAACCCTTCAAGCCTGAGCTTGTCGAATACCAGGCGTTTACCGCCTTTGCCCTGCTGCAGCGGCATGCCGGAAAACTTACCTTCAGAGCCATTACTTGCATTCGCCGCCATCAGGCTTCACTCCTTTCAAGCGCCTTCAATCCTCTCAAAAGAGCCTGCTCAAGCACTTTTCTTTCATATTCGCCCTCAGCTGCAGCGATACGTTCCTTCATCCTTTTTACAAAAATACCGCGAACTGTCGCCTCCCGTGATACCATTTCGACATAATGCCCGGAAAAGTAACTTGTTTCATTTTCTATTTCAATATAAAAACACTCCTGCTCAAGCTCATCACGCAGCCTTTCATGGTCAAACCCGAATCGCGGTGTTCCTTCAAGGATTATCCTGAGGATTTTTTCTCTTCCGGCATGCTCCAGGCAGAGCTGCTTCAGCCCGGCGTAATCCTCCGTCTCCGATATATCCAGTGTAACCTCTTCATGCGCCCTCACATTGGCCGGGATTTTTTCTATCCGGACTTCTCCCCCGGACTCATCAAGCTGGGCAATAACGAAGCTTCCAGTACCCGGATCACTGAAGCTCTTAAACTCAGGCGCTCCCGGGTAGACCAGTTTTGCAGCGCCTGTACCTGTGCTTTTGACATCAAAGCGGTGAATATGCCCGAGCGCCACATAGTCATACCCCGCGGCTGCAAGCTTCGCAGATGAAAGCGGAAGGCTCCTGTCCGCCTGGGCTTCCCAGTCGAGCGAGCCATGGAACACTCCTATGTGTATATGGTGTCTCTGCACAACGTGTCCGGCTGTTCCGGCAGCGCCATCGTCTGCGCTGGTTCCGCCGCTGACGCCTGCTGCTGCTGAGTTTGCGACTCCGGCCTCAGTTGCAGCTGCTCCGGCCAGCCCGGGAAATGCATCGATGGAAGCCGGATTTGTGAGACCTCCCGTATAGGCAAGTGAATAGATGTGCACGCTGATCCCTTTTACCATTCTGGTAAAGCAGTGCTCAGGCATTGGGTTTGTGACAAGTTCACCCGGCCAGTCTGACGAATGGTTCCTGTATACCGAATTTTTATATGTTATTTCGTCATGGTTCCCAGGCACTGTCACAAGCATCTTTCCGGCATCGGCAATCCTTTGGAGCTGCCTGATGGATTCCCGTTCAAGGTTTTCATCCGGATCATATTTTTCAAACAGGTCTCCTGCAATTATAACAGCGTCAATGGAGTTCTGCGGATCCAGCGCCGCATCAGCGGCTTTGCGCAGAAGTGTGTCCCTCTCCGCATTTCTGATTTTTCGCTTGTAGTCCGGGAGGTATTTCGCATCCCACCCGAGATGGAGATCTGCCAGATGCAGTATCCTTATCATTGTTTCCTGCTCCGTGGTTTCAATATCAGTTTTTCCACTTTTCCGAATATGTATCCCCATTTGAGTTTTTCCGGGCTTACGATTATGTCGGATATCCCGGCCGGCAGTTCTGCTGTTCCGGCTTTAACTATGCTGAATCCCGCATCCGACATTACGCTTCCCTCAAGAAGACTGTCTTCTTCCCTTTCCGGTTTTTCAGGCTCTGCCGTGACATCCCATTTCTTTATGATAACAGGCATATCAACTGTAAACACCTTTTCTCCGGCCTTGACCCTTATGACAGCACCACTGTCCGCTTCAGGCGCTCCAGCCGAAATAAAGACATCATAGATGCCGGCTTTTTCGCAATTGACCCTCCATATGGCCTTTTGTTCCGGCACCCACCAGCCGGTTATACAGACGGCAGGCTTTGCAGCCTGTGCAGGCTGTGGCAGCGCAGAAACATTTGGGGCAGGCAACCGCGCCTTGCCCTGTGCGGGAGTCTCACTCAAAACCAGTTTTGTGCCTTTTACGCCATACCCCTCGAAATGAGCTGATCCAGCATTCAATACAGTGATCATATCCGGTGCGGCGGCCGTTATGACAATTGGTTTTTCCTCTTTTACCCTTTCCTGTACTTCAGGCTTCTGATCAAACAGGATCTCGAAAATTTTCACAAGTGCGTCCGAAGGGATGCATGGCAGGTCTACAAGCTCAATCCCGGCCTCGTCCTGCCGGAATTCAATATTTTTATTGCCGTCCCCTGCCCCTATCAGCCTTACTTCCCTTACCTTGCCAGTTATACCCGGTATTATCAGGCGGTCGCTTTCGGGCCACTCCATGCAATGAAAATAAATACTGTTTTCTTTTGCCGTGTATCCATACAGTCCTTTTAATGCCGCAAAGTCGATCCTGTTATTCTTTACCTTCACCTTCGGTATTCCCAGCATCAGCGGTTCCGTGCCGTACACAGCCCTTCCGTTCGCCTTCATCCATTTGCCGATTTCACGCATAACCACAGCCTGCTTTGCCGGGATTGTGCCGTCCGGAGCCGGTCCCACATTAAGGAGGTAATTTCCACCCGCTGCGGCCATTTTAACGAGGCTCCTCACAAGATGCGGCACGGAAAATGAGGACGAATCTTCCCTGTATCCCCAGGCTACCGGACTAACCGATTCGCATGCCTCAAACATATATCCTGTCAGGTCGTCCGGAAGCCAGCGTTCCGGCGTGAAAAAATCTCCGTATCTGGCGCGTTCATTCACGACGGCATGCGGCTGATATCGCTTTATCAGCTCGTACACTTCCCTGCCCTTCCATTCTTCGACTGTCTTATGCGAACCGTCAAACCAGATACCGTCTATCTTCCCGTATTTCGTGCAAAGCTCTTCCACCTGGCCTATATAGTAGCGCACATATGCCGGCCAGTCCGGCCTGTCCTCTTTGGGCGGGCAAGGCAGGTCCTTGAAGGCGCCGCTGTTGTGCACATAATTCGGATGATTCCAGTCAGGCTGCGAATAATACAGGATTATGCGCATGTCCCGCCTTTGGCAGGCCGCTATGAGTTCTCCGATGAGATCCCTTCCAAAAGGCGTATTTGTTATTTTAAAATCTGTCAGGGCAGAATCAAAAAGGCAAAATCCATCATGGTGCTTCGCGGTTACCGTTATATATCTGGCGCCTGCGTCTTCCGCAAGCTTTACCCATTCGTCGGCATTGAAGCGCGACGGGTCAAAACTGTCAGCAAGTTTGACATATTCACTCCTCGGTATATTTTCATGATACATGACCCATTCGCCGCGACCGATCATGGCATACAGGCCGAAATGCACAAACATGCCGAACCGAGCTTCATAAAACCACCTGAGTTCCTCCCTGATGCCCTTCTCTACTATCATCTGAACGCCTCCCTTTGCTCATTCTCATTAAATCAAAATCTTTTCTCTAAGTTTTATGCCATATATTCAGCACTATGCCACTGCATTCATCACTATGCCATTGTATTCAGCATATCCCTGACCGTTTCATCCCTGAGGATGCCTGTTGTCCAATAGCTGTAAAGCTGCTGTATCAAATACTGCCCTCTTTCATACCCGCCGTTTATTGTTTGTCCGCCGGATATGTGCGGTGAGAGGAGCACATTTTCCATTGAGAATAACGGGCTGTCCGCAGGAAGCGGCTCTTTGTGGAAAACATCAAGATATGCATTTATCCTTCCGCTGCCAAGCTCACGCAGAAGATCTTCTTCATTTATCACATGAGCTCTTGCTGTATTGACAAGTAATGCCCCATCCTGCATCAGGGCAAGCATTTCGCCGTTAATCATGTTCTGAGTTGCCGGTATGTTGGGCGAATGGACCGATACAACATCGCTTCCCGACATAAGCTCCGGGAGTGTGACCTTCCTGACTCCCATTTCTGCCGCCGCATAGTCTGAAATCAGCGGATCATAAAGAAGCATTTGTACGCCAAAGGGCTTAAGCATCCTGATCAGGTTTCTGCCTACCTGCGAAGCGCTTACAACTCCGACGACCAGCCTTGAATTCAGCCTTTTCATTTTGCCCATATGCACATTTTTGCATTCCGCCCACTTGCCTTCGCGCGTGAGCTTGTCGAAAATGTACAGTTTCTTGATACTCGCTATGATTGCGCCGAGTGTTGTTTCGGCGACGTCAATGGCAATTATGGGAGCGGCGGTAAACACCCTTATGCCGCGCTTCCAGACAGCCTCTGTCACAACAGCTTTGGGCGTGCCGGCGGCATGAGCCAGCAGCCTGAGGCCTGAGGCCTTCTCCAGCGCTGATTCGGTGAGTGGAGGGGTTCCCCAGCATGTAATACAGGCTTCGGCTTCCTGAAGAGCTTCCCTGATATAGGATTCATCAATTTTAGCCGGCAATATGTCCGGCAGCATCTTTAAAGATATGCCTGGCAGGTTTTCGGACTTTTTTTCTGCTCCGGGATCAATCCCTGTGATTTCCGTAAATGTTTCCAAAAACGGAAGGTCATCGGCATGGAATGCCCTGGTAAAATTTTTCCTGTCCAGGATAAATGCCACTTTCAGCCTGCTTTTACCAGTCACAGCCGTCATATTATTTGATTTCCCGGTATTTTTATCTGAATTATCCATCTTAACACCGCCTCCCCTGATTTTTCCCCTTTGATTTTTCTTCTTTAACTTTAACGCATCCACTTTTTTACACGCTGCTTTTTACGCATTTACTTTTTCACGCGCGTTTACTTTTTACGCTTTTATGCGTTACTATAATAATAACGCATTCCTCCCCTTTTTGCATACGCCGGAGCCTTAAATAAGTTAAAATTAATCCGCGGGAATTAATCCGCGGAAATTGATCTGCGAAAATATGCGAAAAATATGTGATAGGATATAATGTATAACATCAGATTAATACAGAGGCAGGAGTGAAAAATTATATGGCAAAAATCAGTTTCTCGGTTTTCACCAAGCCATGGATGAAGCAATCCCCTAACGAATTGGGACATCTGATGTCTTCATTCGGCTTCGACGGCATCGAATTCCCCTTGCGAGCAGGATATCAGGTCGCACCCGAGGACGCAGAGAAAGGGCTGCCTGCCCTCGTGTACAAAATGAGCTCTTATGGGCTCAAAGTCTTCAGCGTCGCCAGCTCACTCGAAGAAAATATTTTTGCCGGATGTGCTGATGCAGGTATTCCGGTAATACGTATAATGGCTCCGGCAGATCTCAAGGCAGGATATGCCATATCAATAGAAAAACACAGGGAAAAAATCAACGCAGCTCTGCCCTTCTGCCGGAAATACGGCATCAGG
>JAQUNY010000078.1 GCA_028717405.1 Eubacteriales bacterium | reverse complement strand
AAACTGGTTGCAGCAAAGACTGCAATGACCGGCACCGTTCCTCAATAGCTCAGCTGGTAGAGCATGCGGCTGTTAACCGCAGGGTCGTAGGTTCGAGTCCTACTTGGGGAGCCATCAGGGCCTTTAGCTCAGCTGGTTAGAGCAACCGGCTCATAACCGGTTGGTGCGGGGTTCGAATCCCTGAAGGCCCACCAGAATATACAATACAAGGCTGCACACATAAGAAGTGCAGCCTTGTTTGCATTTATGGAGGCTTCCATGAAGCTTGCTTTGAAGGGAAGGCTAAGATCAATTGCAGATAAGGTGCCTGTATGTGAAATACTGTATGATGTAGGATCAGATCATGGATATCTGGGAGCTTATTGCGTTTCGACAGGAAAGAGCCGCAGGGCAGTACTGAGTGATATAAAACCTTCGCCTGCCATTTTGTCATTTAAAAACACCAGAGCATACGGGCTTGGGAAAAAGACAGAAACCATAATTGCCGACGGGCTTGAACATATTGACCCTGACATGTCGGCAGACTATGTTATTGTTATTGCCGGAATGGGAGGAGCGACTGTCGCCGCTATTCTTGACGCCGGATATCAGGCTGCCGCATCGGCAAAAGCTATCATACTTCAGCCAATGAATTCACCTGATATTGCAGCGGAGTGGCTTATTGACCACCATTATGAGATATACGACGAAGAACTGGTTAAAGAAGACAGACGGATATATGTCATCATATCCGCCAGAAAGCTTCCTGAAAGCAGCCCGGAAGCGGCGGGAAGGGTGGCTCCGGCAATATCCGGACAATACGGGATATTGCCATACAGATATTTCGGCAGGATTCTTGAAGCAAAAGGAGGCCTGCTTTTGTCAGAATATGCAGAAAAAGCGGCTGCACACTTCAAAAGGGTAACAGAAGGAAACCGCAGTCAAAGAGAAAAGGAAGGAAATATTCAAAAATGAAAAGTATTATGATTTCAGAAATACTGGATTTTTTAGAGGGACTTGCTCCGGCAGCTCTTGCTGATAAATGGGATAATACAGGTCTTATGACCGGTTCGCGTCAGAAAAGGACAGGCAAAGTCCTGTTCTGCCTTGATTTGACTGAGGATGTTTTCAATGAGGCCTGCGACAGCGACGCCGGCCTTGTGATAACACATCATCCGCTTATTTTCCCGAATATCGGTAATATAGATGAAGACACGCCGGAGGGCAGGCTTATTACAAAAATTATAAAAAGAAATATGACGGTTTTTGCAGCCCATACAAATCTTGATTACTCTTCTTACGGCCCTAATGCAATCCTTGCAGATATGCTTGGACTCGGTTCCCCTCAATCGGCGTATGAGTATATCAAAGGAGATATCAGACTGCCTTTGGTCAGCTGCCGTTGCTATATGCCTGCTCTTTTCAGAAGTTTCGCCGGCAATTTGAAAGCAATTTTGGGATCTGATGATTTAAGGATCATAGGAAACGTACCGGAAAAGGTGACTAACATAACAATCATGTGCGGCAGCTATGACAAGGCATGCCTCGAAGCCGCACACCGTGCTTCATCAGATTTGATTATCAGCGGCGATATAAAATACCATCATGCGCTCGAAATCCTTGCGCATGGTGCATGCGCGATTGACGCAGGCCATTACTGTTCTGAAATACCGGCCATGGCAATGTTGTCAAAAACAGTCGGAGAAAAATTCACTGACCTGGAAATCACGTTTTCACGAACAGGATCCAGCCCTTTTCATAAGCTGTGACCCTGTGATATAATCCTGATGGATCAATATACATGAGTAAGCCAGACAATCGCGTGTTTCAGCCTTTGGAACTCCGGGCCGCAAGGTTCCGGCTGTGAAGAGGGCGCGAATGGGACATGAGGAAAGTCCGGGCTCCGCAGGGCAGGGCGCCGGGTAACTCCCGGTGAAGGCGACTTCAAGGAAAGTGCAACAGAGATATACCGCCTGAAAAACAGTATACAGCAGTATACCGGGAAACAGGCAAGGGTGGAAAGGTGGGGTAAGAGCCCACCAGCGGCATGGCGACTTGCCGGTCTATGTAAACCCCGTCCGGAGCAACACCTGAATGGGACGATGAAGCGGCCCGCCAGTTCCGAAAAGGTGGCATGAACTTATCAGAGATGATATGTCCAGATAGATGGTTGTCTAATACAGAACCCGGCTTACAGACTTGCTCATGTGTATGATCCTTCTTTTATTGTCTTAACCACTTTGTATATTCGCCATATCGGCCGTTTTTCTGTTAGAATTAATATGGCTGAAATTTTTATCCTGCCATCAGGGCGTGGTAAGGAGGGACATTTTTGAAGGTAGTAATAACCGGAGGAGGCACAGGCGGGCATGTAATACCTAATCTGCCTGTGATCGACAGACTGACTGACGCCGGAGCTGAAGTATATTATGCCGGAACGGCGGGCAACATTGAAGAGACAATAGCCGCAGAGCAAGGCTTGAGCTTTCTTCCAATACGTTCCGGAAAACTGCGCAGGTATTTTGATTTGAAAAATTTTACCGATATATTCCGGATACTTCTCGGGATATCAGATTCGGTAAAAATAATGAAAAAAATCAACCCTGATGTTGTTTTCAGCAAGGGAGGTTTTGTATCGTGCCCTGTTGTCTGGGCATCCCGAATATTCGGGATACCCTCTGTGATACATGAATCCGATTATTCTCCCGGACTGGCAAACAGGCTTTCGATTCCCTTTGCTGCAAAAATATGCTATACCTTTGAAGAAACAGCTGCATATCTGAACAAAGAGAAAGCAGTTCACACAGGACTTCCTGTCAGAAAGGAAATATTAACAGGAGACGCAGGCCGAGGGCTCAAAGCCTGCGGGTTCACCGAAAACAAAGCCATGATAACAGTAATGGGGGGGAGCCAGGGCTCGGCGGCCATAAACAAAGCCCTGCGTGGAGCTCTGTACGGCCTGACACCCGGATTCAATATCTGCCATATCTGCGGGAGGGGGAATATCGCAGCGGAGCTTGAAGGGATGCGGGATTACAGACAATTCGAGTTTATCGGAGAGGGGCTGGGAGATATTTTTGCCGCCACTTCATTCTTTATTGCCAGAGCCGGAGCGACATCCATCTGTGAATTCGCCGCGGCAGGAAAACCATCTATATTGATACCCCTGCCCAAAGGAATCGGAAGAGGAGATCAGATACTTAATGCAAAATCCTTTGAATCAAAGGGGTATTCAATACTCTTAGAGGAAGAAAAGCTCGATCCTGAAATGCTTTTGAGTACAGTTTCTGAAATGGCAAAAGAAGCCGAAAACTACAGGCTCAGGCTGGCGTCTTTTAAAAATAATGATCCTGCCGCCATGATTGCCGGCGTAATACAGGATACGGCTGCCGGAGGCAGGAGGTTAAAACGGAAAGGCAGGACAGCATGACTGCAGTAACTGAAGTTGATACAGGTAAATGTCAAACCGGAGAATACCGGAAAATGCTGGAGTCTCTTCCCGTGTTCATGAATGTCTCTGATGACGCATTCATTGAAATTATGGATTTCATTGCGGAAATAGACAAGCTTAAGACAATTTCAAGGCAGACATTGATTCTTGATGGCACCAGGTATGAAAATGACGCTGAGCATTCCTGGCATATATCTGTTATGGCGCCCCTGCTCATCAGATATTTGGACGGAGAAGCTCCGGACTTGTTGAAGACTATTAAGATGGCCCTTATACATGATATGGTCGAAATATTTGCGGGCGACACATATTGCTATGACAAGGCAGCGTCGGCAGATAAAAAGGAAAGGGAAGAAGCAGCGGCAAAAAGGCTTTTCGGGATCCTTCCCGACGCACAGGCAGAAGAGTTTCTTAATCTGTGGCATGAGTTTGAAGAAATGAAAACAATTGAATCTGCTTATGCGGCAGCGCTGGACAAACTTCAGCCGCTTATTCACAATTATCTGACAGATGGTAAATCATGGAAGCTGCACGGAGTTTATGCCGGAGAGGTAAGAGTCAGGATAAGCCAATTGAGATCGGTATCATTAAAGTTGTGGGAATTTGCCGACAGCATAATCAGCATGTCTGTCTCAAAGGGATATCTGAAAGCTGAACCAATTGACAAGAAAATGCATAAAAATTAGAATTAATAAGAACGATTTGAGGGCAGCCGGTTTTTGCGGCGCACCCGGGAGGAAAAATGCTGACAAGAGCTCCGAAAGGTACAAAAGACATACTGCCGGAAGAAACATGGAAGTGGCAGGCAATAGAAAAAACAGCAGCTGACATATGCTCCGAATTTGGCTACAGAGAAATAAGGACGCCGGTCTTTGAGCATACTGAGCTTTTTCAGAGGGGCGTAGGCGATTCAACCGATATAGTGCGCAAGGAAATGTATACTTTCACAGATAAGGGAGACAGAAGTATTACTTTGCGCCCGGAAGGAACTGCGGGAGTAGTCAGAAGCTATGTGGAAAACGGCATGGCTTCGCTGCCGCATCCTGTTAAGCTATATTATTTCATGACTATATACAGATATGAAAAAATGCAAAAGGGAAGACTGAGAGAACACCATCAGTTTGGTGTTGAAGTTTTCGGACCGGAAGGGCCCGGAGCTGATGTTGAAGTGATATGCCTGCTTTCAATGCTTTTCGACCGCCTGAAAATAAAGGGAGTTAAGCTGCGTATCAACAGTATAGGATGCCCAAAATGCAGGCCGGTATTCAGGGAAACATTCATTAAATATCTGGAACCTTTATATGACGATCTGTGCGATGCCTGTAAAACAAGATACAATATTAATCCGATGCGAATCATGGACTGTAAATCTGAAACCTGCAGTAATATTGTAAAAGGAGCTCCTTCTGTAACAGACTATCTTTGCCGGGAATGTGCCGTGCATTTCGAAGGGCTGAAAGCCGGACTGGAAAATATGGGTATCGTATACACACTCGACAGGAATATTGTAAGAGGACAGGATTATTACACCAGAACGGTATTTGAATTTGTTTCTGATAATGTCGGAGCGCAGGGAACAGTCTGCGGAGGCGGGAGATATGACGGCCTTGTGGCTGAATGCGGAGGGCCTTCGACGCCGGGGATCGGATTCGGCCTTGGTATGGAAAGGCTGTTTTTGGAAATGGACAGCTGCGGATGCCCTCCTCCCGGTGAGGAACCACAGGGGCCGGCTGTTTACATCGCTGTTACGGGAAGGGAAGCGGATGCCGCTGCGTGTAAGCTGGCCTGTGAACTGAGAAAGGCGGGGATATCAGCTGAAACAGATTTGATGGGGAGAAGCCTGAAAGCTCAGATGAAATATGCGGATAAGATCGGGGCTGCTTACACCATTGTCATAGGAAGCAGCGAGATGGATTCAGGTTCCGGAGAAATAAAGGATATGAAAACAGGGATAACCATGAGTATACAAATAAGCGCAGATAAGATTGCAGAAATCATTCGGGAGGAAAGAAATGACTGAAACGGCAAAAGGGGATACATGTGGAAACAGCTGCTGCGATATGGACGGCAACAGCGGAAACATTTTAAATAAAAAGCTTCCGGCAGGTGAGACGCTGAATGGTATCAAAAGGACCATGATGTGTGCCGAGGTCAGCGAAGCTGATATAGATAATGAAGTTCTGATAATGGGATGGGTCAACAAGGCCAGAAATCTCGGCAGTATGATATTTGCCGTTATCAGGGACAGAACCGGGCTTCTTCAAACAGTTTTCAGGGAGGAAAATGATCCGGAGCTCTATGAGAAAGCATCTCTCCTCAGAGGAGAGTATGTTGTCGCTGTAAGAGGAACAGTCAGGCACAGGGGAGAAGGTGCTGTCAACAAAGACATGCCTACCGGAAGTATCGAAGTTGAGGCTTCGGAGCTGAAGATCCTAAGCTGCGCCGACACTCCGCCCATATATATTGTAGAAGATCTTGATGCCGGCGAACTCCTCAGGCTCAAATACAGATACCTGGACCTAAGAAGGCCTGATATGCAGAAAAATCTTTTGCTGCGGCACCGGGTCGTCAGATCAGTAAGAGAATTTTATAATGATGCAGGATTTATCGATGTGGAGACGCCTGTACTGACCAGGAGCACGCCTGAAGGAGCAAGGGATTACCTTGTCCCCAGCAGGATCCGTAAAGGCGCTTTCTACGCCTTGCCACAATCTCCGCAACTATTCAAACAGCTCCTGATGGTTTCAGGTATCGACAGGTATTATCAGATAGCGAAATGCTTCAGGGACGAAGATCTGCGGGTTGACAGGCAGCCCGAATTCACACAGATAGATGTGGAAATGTCTTTTGTTGAGCCATCGGATGTAATGGAAATAAATGAAAAAATGATCAGGAAGGTATTTTCAGAAATCCTGGGCCTGGAATTTACCGCCCCTTTCATAAAGATGAAATATTCCGAGGCAATGCAAAGATATGGTTCAGATAAGCCTGACACAAGGTTCGGGATGGAACTTGCCGACATAACAGATATAGCCGCCGGCACTGCCTTCAGGGTTTTTTCAGAGGCAGCGGAGTCCGGAGGCAGTATAAAATGTATTAATATCAACGGAGGAGCTTCTTTCTTTAAAAGGAAGGATATCGACTCGCTGACCGAATATGCCAGGACTTACAAGGCAAAGGGACTCACCTGGATCAGTTTTGACGGGGACGGAGGCATAAGATCCTCCGCCATGAAATTCCTTGCTGAAACAGAAATCAGGGCTATTGCATCAAGAGCCGGTTCACAGCAGGGTGACCTTATACTTATTGCGGCAGATAAAAACAAAATCGTATATGATGTCCTCGGGCAGCTGAGGAATGAGGTCGCCGCAAGAATGGGAATGATTTCTCCCGGCACATATTCATTTCTCTGGGTAACAGAATTCCCGATGTTTGAGTACAATGACGAAGAAAACAGATGGGATCCCAAGCATCATCCATTCACTGCCCCGATGGATGAAGACACAGGTTTACTGGATTCCGATCCGGGTAAAGTCAGAGCGAAGGCATATGATATTATACTCAACGGCAATGAAATAGGCGGTGGGAGCATCAGGATACATGACAGGGTACTTCAGGAAAAGATATTTACGCTGCTTGGAATGTCTGATAAAGAAACAGCTGAAAAATTCGGGTTCCTGCTTCAGGCCTTCAGGTATGGAACACCGCCTCACGGAGGGATCGCTTTCGGACTGGACAGGATAATCATGCTTATGGCAGGGGCTTCAAGTATAAGAGATGTGATTGCTTTCCCGAAGGTGCAAAATGCATCCTGCCCTATGACTGAGGCACCTGCATGTG
>JAQUNY010000077.1 GCA_028717405.1 Eubacteriales bacterium | reverse complement strand
ATCCCATGTCCCGGAAATATTCCGCGATGGTTATGCCGGTGTATATCGAAGCCTCACGTGCCGCCACAGGCATGTCGGAAGTGTTTGCTATGAGGACCGTTCTCTTCATAAGAGGTTCGCCGGTCCTGGGGTCCTTGAGCTTCGGCAACTCAAGCAGCACGTCGGTCATCTCATTCCCGCGCTCGCCGCAGCCTATATAAACAACGATCTCTGTATCCGCCCACTTTGCCAGCTGGTGCTGTACCACAGTCTTGCCGCTTCCAAAGGGCCCCGGTATTGCCGCGACCCCGCCTTTGGCAATGGGGAAAAAGGTTGTAATGGCTCTCTGCCCGGTCATCAAAGGTTCTGAGAGCGGCAATTTCTTCTTGTAAGGCCTGCCTTTTCTGACAGGCCATTTCTGCATCATGGTGACAGGCGTTTCCCTGTTGCTTTCCTCGTCATAGAGGATAGCGACTGTTTCATCTACCGCAAATTCACCCTCATATATCTCTTTGATCACTCCCTTAAGTCCGATGGGGATCATGACCCTGTGGTTCACAACCGTTGTTTCAGGGACAGTGCCGATGATGTCGCCCGCCTCGACTGCGACGCCGGGTTTTACGTCGGGCAGCGGCGTGAATTTCCATTTGACGTCTCTCCTGAGCGCCTTGATTTGTATGCCCCTGGTTATATTGTTTCCTACGAGCTCGCGTATTTCTTCGAGAGGCCTTTGTATGCCGTCGAATATCCTGCTAATAAGCCCCGGTCCAAGCTCCACACTGAGGGGCATGCCTGTTGACTCAACCGGTTCTCCCGGTCCCAGGCCTGCTGTCTCTTCATAAACCTGTATGGAAGCCCTGTCGTTATACATCTCGATGATTTCGCCGATAAGCCTGCTTTCGCTGACATGCACGACGTCAAACATGTTTGCGTCCCTCATGCCTTCAGCTATAACAAGCGGTCCCGAAACCTTGGCAATTGTGCCACTGCTCAAAATCAATCACATCCCGTCTGATAATGGTTAATATTTATCCTTTTTTCAAATTTACTGCTTCCCGCCGAATATGTCGGTACCCACAGCTTTGATCATCTTGTCGCGTATGGCTGCAAGTCCCTGTCCGGATGCCCCTCTTAATCCCGGTATCAGCACTATCGCCGGAAGCATTTTGCCCTCATACTCGCTGATCAGGCTTCCAATTTCTTCTGCCGCCTGCTCGGTGATATATATAAGGGCGTAGTCATCATCTGCGAGTTCCTTCAGGCGGAGCTGTGCTTCCTGCGGTCCCGATACGGGAAATACCTTTATTCCCAGGGCCCTGAAGCCCGTGACAGTGTCGGCGTCTCCGATTACTCCTATCTTATGCATAGGCATCCCTTATCCTTTCACGGATAACATTCCCCGGTATCCCGCCTGTTTTCCCCGCAAGTATGATCCCCGCATTCATAATTTCATATTCCTTTACCACAAAATACCTTATGACCGGTTCGGGTCCTATTGCGACATATTTCGCCTTGTCGGCATATTGGATAATGCAGCTGTCTGCCGCCTTTTCAAGGCTTACAAGCTTTCCTTCATCTAAATAGGACCTTATGCCCCCGGATATGATCCCTCCGTATCTGGTTCCTTCGAGCTGTTCCGCTATTATCTGCGGCTCTGCGTCACGCAGGGCGTTAAAAAAGCTTATATCCATGCTGCCCCCGCGTATCAGGACCCTTTCCGCGAAATCTGCCGCTTTTCCCAGCTTGATGCATCTGAGCGCAGACTTGATATTCGACATGTCGATCATGACCACGGCAAGGCCTGAAAGAAATGTATCTCCCGACGCGGCAGCATATTCCTTCATCTGCGCAAATCGGGCCGAGTCAAGAACAATGTCCGAAAGCTGCGGATCACCGGTCCTCCCGAATATGTCGAGCGCCTGACTGACTGCCTTTCTCATTATTTCAGGCATGTCTCCGTATAGCCTTCCGGTTATGATCCCGGCGAGTTTTCCGGCTTCGTACACTCCCGGTACGGACAGCCACGCAGGATCATATGTGCCTGCTCCGGAAAATTCAGCTTTCAGTATCACCTTGATATTATGGTAATCGTTTTTTATCAGGAAATAGTTGGCGATATACTCATCCGGAGATACTTCCATCAGCAATTCTCCCGTTTTCCGCCTCTCGGCTTCAAGCAGGCTCTCTATCTCATGCGCTCCGAATGAATCTCCGAGCCGGCGGGGATCCTTTCCGGCAAAAATGTCTGTTCCTCCGGCCACCGCATATCCTGCTTCAGACAGGACCTCCGCAGCTTCTTTCACAGTTGCGGCATCTATCATTCTATTGTAGCCGCTCCTGTCGATCAGCAGTCTCTCTATGACCCTTATTCTGCCGGTCGCATATGCGAAGCGCGTATTATCCAAAAGCATTTCCTCCGTCTCCAAACAGAATGCCTTTAATTACAGGTTCAAAATCATTTTTCCCAGCCATTATGAGGGACTCAAAGCTGCTGTTTATCTCGATATCTCCAAATCTGACGATCAATCCTCCGGATATGCCGGCGGCAGCTTCTTCCGAAAGCTCAAGAACTGTTTTGATCCCCTTCCGGGCAAGTCTGTCATTGACCATATCATTAAAATCAGACGGCAGCCTTTTCCTGTCATTTTGTGTAACAAGCATAAGCCCCTTTTCGCCGGGAGCGGCAACATCGCGGTTTTCTTCAACAGCTTTTACCGCCATCCTCACAAGCATCCCCGCATATTCCGTATCCGGGGATTTCACAAGTTTGTCAAGAGCCATTGAGTAAACTTCGCCTATAAGCCTCTGCCTCACGGAAAGGTTCTGCTTACGCAGCTCAAGCTCCTCTGCCGAAATGATCCTTGTCATACGCAAGGACGCTCCGGCATCCGCTTCAGCGGCTAGCTCAGCTTTTTTAGCTTTCAGCGTCTCATGCTCCTTCTCGATGTATGCCGCAGCTGCCATACCTGCGTTCCTGACTATTTCGTCGGCCTGCCGGGCAGCATCCCTCAATATCTTTTCGGTTATTCTGTCAATACCTGTCATCAGGCACACTCCTTACATATCGATCCCATTCAGGCTCAGCGTCAGACTTAAAGCCTGATCCCGTAAATCATAATGATCGATGCAAGCAGCGCAAGAACCGCATATGTTTCGACCATTACCGCAAAAGTAATACCCTTGGCCAGTTCTTCAGGCCTTTTTGCAATTATACCTATTCCTGCCGCTGCCGCCCGTCCCTGCGCGATAGCCGATTTGTAACCGACAATTCCTATAGGCAGGGCCGCCGCCAAAAACAGGAAGCCCTGAACAGCTGTGATCTGCAGATATTCGCCGCCAACAACCCCGATCCTGTTAAGTATAACAAAAGCAACGAGTAATCCGTAAATGCCCTGCGTACCCGGGAGTACCTGGAGCAGTATGGTTTGCCCGAATTTTGAAGGGTCTTCGGTAATAACTCCCGCCGCCGCCTCCCCGACCATGCCCACGCCTCTGGCTGAGCCCATACCTGCCAGAATAACCGCCAGGGCAGCTCCCGTGAAAGCTATGACATTCCCATTGAACATACTTGTAAGCCAGTCCTGCATTTTATACTTCCTCCCTGTCGTTAATAAAATCCACATATTTGGTTTTGATCCTGAACGGATCGTATGGCTTCCCGCCGCTTTCATAAAACTTGCCGAAAAACTCCACATACTGGAGCCTGCTCGTATGGACGTAAGCTCCCAATGTGTTGATAATAAGATTGAAGACCGTTCCAATGACAAATACTACGCTGAAAAATATTATCCCGGGTATGCTGAATCCAAAAAATGTCCCCATCATATTGATAACGGCCGCAATGACCCCCGTAGAAAGCCCGAGCGCCAATAACCTTGAATATGAGAGCACATCGCTGAAATATCCTGTTATATTGTAAAGGCTCAGAAGGCCGCCGAAAAATTTCGCGAATATATTCTTCTTCCCCCTGCCCTGTGTCAGGACAAGAAGGACTGCTCCCGCTACAGCCATATATTTCCCGGCAGTGGCAAAACCGCCCCCCACAGCTATAAGGCACAGCCCCACCAGGAGGATATACCAGAATCCTATGTCAAACAGGGCGTCCAAATATTTTTTCTCACTGATCAGCATTTTAGCTTTCAGGGCCATCCCGGTAAACAGGTGCAGCAACCCGAACACAAAGGACCATATCAGCATCCTCATCGGGTCATCAAGAGGATTGAACCACAAAGGCGGTATCTTGAATCTCCCTGAAGACAGGACTTCTGTAACGTTGCCGAACCACCCTCCGAAAAGCACGCCCCATATAAAAGTGGAAATCCCCCCAAGGAGAAGAAGCCTGGCAAACTTCCCGGCCATTCCCTTAAGCTTGAATTTCAGTAAAACAACTCCGGCAACAAGCGCAAGTATTATCCCATACCCTGCATCACTGAGCATTATGCCGAAAAATATAAAGAAAAAAGGAGCCAGATACGGATTCGGGTCGATTTTACCGGGCGCAGGCAGGCTGTAAAGCTCCGTCACAGGTTCAAACGGCTCCACAAGAGAATTGTTCTTAAGCAGTATCGGATAGTTCTCGCCTTCTTCCGGATTTGTGAACTCTAACGCACATTCCCATTTCTTTGCAAGCAGCTTTTCGATTTTTCCGGCCAGAGGAGCCGGGACCCAGCCCCGCGCAACAAAAGTTCTTCCGGTCTTTATCATTTTTTCCGCAGCGGCCTGCCTGTCCCTTTCCATTTGGAGAGCATCAAAAAATGCCTCCAGTTTCAGCTTTTCTTTCTGCAGTCCTTCGTCGCTGCCTTCAGCTGCCAGCTCATCTCTTCTGAGCTTTGCGCGTTTCAGCTTTTCTTCGATAAGCAGGATATTATTCTTTGCGGTCCCCTTCAGTCCGAATCCTTTAAAAGGCTCAAATCCGTGCGCGCGGAGTACCTCGGCTGCTTCCCTTTCACTGTCTCTGTGATAAATTACCGATATATATACCTTATCCTTGTCACTGCCGATTATTTCAGCTGAAGATTCAGGCACCGCCGTCTCCATCTCATTCAGAAAGCCTTCGGCAACGGTCCCCGCAGTGATCATGCCGGTTTTGACAAATGTCTTGCCGGTCTTGTTGAGCTCAAGTGGCAGGGCATGGCTTTCCCATGGTTTGAGGGCTGCGAGGATGCCGTTCGCGGTATTTTCCTCATTCCTGAGTGCGGCAAGCTCGGCAGTGACAGCCTCGACTCTCTCAACCGTTTTCCAGAGGCTTCTTTCATGATCCATTATTGTTACAAATTCGTCGAAATCCATCTGCCGCTTAGAGGCCAAAAACTTTTTGCCGGCCTTCGAATAAACAGACAGATATGTGACGACGTTCTTTATTCTGGTAAGCTTTGAGTCATATTCGGCGGTAATGCTTCTGTTTCCGCTTCCATTACCACTTCCATTACCGTTTTCATTCCCATTACCGTTTTCATTCCCATTCCCGTTTTCATTCCCATTCCCGTTTTTGTTCCCGTTCCCGTTCCCGGATCCCCTGTCTGATAATTCCATATCAGAAAAATGAAGCGCACCGGTTTTCATCAGTGCCTTCATAATGTCATCTCTATCCTCTTCAAAGCCCACAAGGCTTATTTTCAGCATTTTAACTATTGCCATTTTTTAATAATGCGATCCTCTCAGCAACATAATCCGCTGCCTTTTCCATTTCAGCGCCGACAGCCTTTATGGTTTCCGCTTCTTTGCGTTTCATTTTATCCTTCATTTTCACTATCTCTGATTCAGCCGCCCTGAGGGCTTTTGCCATAGCCTCGGCTTTATATTCTTCTGCCTCACTGAGCATGGCTTTTTCAGCCTGTTCCACTCTCTCGTCAGCCTCAGCCATTATTTTTTTTGCTCTTTCCCTGGCTTCCCTGATAATTCTGTCAGCTTTTGCTTCAGCCTCCCTGACAGGCTTTATAATATCCATCTAAAGCAACCCTCCACATAAAAGCGCCTCCCCAAAATCACATACCCATATCAGGGGATGGCGCCCTCTACTCCTTCAACAAACCAATTCATGCCAAGCAGCACTGCTTCCTTTATAACTTCTCCATCTTTAAGCACCATTCTGCCATCCTGGTTTCTGACAGGTCCCGTAAAAATGGAATATATGTCGAAATAACCATCTCTGACTCCTTCAAGGATCTCATTTATCCTCACTGCAGCTTCCTCATTGTTATTTTCAGGGCTCCAGGCCAGTTCTGTAAACCCTTCCTTCATTCCCCCCCGGTAGTCGGCTGCGCTCCATGTCCCGTTCATTATGCTCTCCGCAATACTGCGGTAATACATTCCCCAGTTGTATACCGGCGATGCAAGATGGCTTTCGGGAAAATCTCCTTCAGGCCTGAGCGCATAACCAATCGAAGAGGCCCCCTTCCCGGCGGCTGCCAGCATCGGCACCGGAGAACCGTTGTCCTGCGCAATAACATCGCACTCCTTTTCCAGGAGGCTTTCTGATGCAGCCTTTATTTTTATGTTGTCAATTTTGGAGCCGGCCCATTCCACCAGTACAATGGCTTCACCCGCAACCGAGCGCACCCCGAGCGTAAAGGAATTAATCGTGCGTATGGCATCCGCCGAAGGCACAGACGCAACATATCCGATCTTCCCGGATACTGATTTCCTTCCTGCGGCAATCCCCGCGAGATAAAAGGGTTCTTCTATCCTGGCATAGTATGTGGAAATATTGTTGATCTCGGGACGGGATAAGGATGTGCAGACAAAAAACCTTATTTGTGGGTACTCGGCAGCCTTCCTGACGACAGTCTCATAATACAGGGGGCTGGCCGCAACTATAAACCCGCAACCAAGCCCGGCAAAAGTATCTATAGCCTGTTCTGCTTCTGCAGGAACACTCTCGCTTATTTTTTCAAGATATTTTGTTTCCACTCCGGTCAGGGTTTCCAGTTCAAGCCGGCCGTCATTATGTGTCTGTGACCAACCTCCGTCGTTTATGGCATCAGGAAAGATAAATCCGGCCGTCAAAACTATTTTATTATCCTTTTTACATCCTGTCACAGCTGCGGCAACCATTATGAATATCAGCGCCGACACCAGCAGCAACGTCGGTACATGGACCCGAAACGAAGCCGCAGCCGGAGTCGCGGTTTTTTTCTTCAAATCGTAAGTGTTCCTCCTGCAATTTTTACCTATATTCCACAATTCTTATCTCTATCTGTTCTCTGTCTTCAGTAAAACCCATTTGCGGCAATCCCTGCTGCAAAAAACAATCCTGTGTTTCCGCCGAAATAATGTTATCACAATATACACGGCAGGTAAAGCAAGCAAAATCAAACCTGTAAAAGATGCAAAGCTGAATGCAATCTCCTCCCGGCAGCTTCAGCCTCTTCAGCAGTTTCAGCCTCTTCAGCCTCTTCAGCCTCTTCAGCCGTTACAGCAGCTGCGGCCTTTTCAGGAGCCGCGGCCGCTGCAGCCTTAGTCACGGCAGCCGTGATCAACACCCGTATTTGCCGGTAATCATGCCAGCATATGCGCCGACATGGCCTTTAGGAAATCCAGCTTCGCCATCATCACAGGAAGCGGGCAATGCCTCTCGCCGGGTATCTCAAAG
>JAQUNY010000076.1 GCA_028717405.1 Eubacteriales bacterium | reverse complement strand
GGAAAACAATGTGGCCCATGGCGCAATACAGGCCGTTTTTACAATAGCAGAGGAGACAGGACGGACCGGAGCCAAGCTGCTGGATTATTCAATGATCAGGGCGAAATACGGATTTGTACTGGACGAAGGCGGACATATTGGGACCTTTGCAGTTAAGGCGCCGGCTCAATATAAAATCGGGGGATATCTGAAAGGAAAGGCAGCCCACGCCGGAGTGGAGCCCGAAAAGGGAATAAGCTCGATACAGATGGCCTCAAGGGCTGTCGACAATATGAAGCTGGGGAGACTTGATGCTGAAACTACTGCGAACATTGGCATAATAAATGGCGGTAAAGCTACAAATATAGTATGCGACAAGGTCTATATCGAGGGCGAATGCAGGAGCAGGGACAGAAGCAAGCTTGAAAAACAGAGAAGACACATGGAAAACTGTTTCACCGAAGCTGCCGATTATTATGGAGGAGTGTCCGAAATTGAGAGCAGCCTCCTGTTTGATTCTTTTGAAATTGGCGATGATGAAAAGGAGCTGACCGGTATCCTGAAGAGAGCAGCCGCAGAAGCAGGGGTTGAATACGAACCGGTTGTGACAGGCGGAGGCAGCGACACGAATATAATAAGCGGCAAAGGCATCAGGGCTGTCAACCTGAGTGTCGGGATGAACAAAGCGCATACTGTCGAGGAATTTGTTAATGCCGGCGATCTTGAAAAGGCGGCCGGATTTATTGCAGCGATCATAAGCGCGGCAGCCTGCGATGCCAGCGCTGACGTCTGAGGAGATATTGC
Organism: Eubacteriales bacterium; assembly: GCA_028717405.1. Classification (GTDB taxonomy): domain Bacteria; phylum Bacillota; class Clostridia; order JAQUNY01; family JAQUNY01; genus JAQUNY01. The sequence goes on along the minus strand of JAQUNY010000076.1, from coordinate 6,862 downwards.
CACAGCTTCTCAGGGGAGCTGTTAAGCCGGATGCATGAGGGGTATATATCTCTTAAGATGCATGGCTGTACATGGCAGCAAGCTGCATATGGCGGCAATATATGATATTATACTGCGGAATGAAAATGTGCTGAATACAATGTTACGGAGGCAGTAAAGAAATATGGTAAAAAAAATTGGAGTGCTTACCGGAGGAGGAGACTGTCCGGGCCTCAATGCGGTGCTGAGGGCAATAGTGAAAACGGCGGTCCTCAAGTACGGGTGCGAGGTCACGGGATACAGAGATGGTTATAGAGGGCTTGTACTCAACAACTTCATTAAACTCACACCTGAGGATGTTTCCGGGATACTTGACAAGGGAGGAACTATACTGGGGACATCAAACAGGGATAATCCTTTCCGTTTTGAAATAAAAAGGGATGGCAGGACGGAATACGCAGATATGTCGGACAGCGTCGCTAAAAACCTTGAAATGTTCGGTATTGACTGTCTGATCGCAGCAGGGGGAGACGGCACTCTCTCTATTGCGGCGGCTCTGGCGAGAAAAGGGGTAAAACTGGTGGGAGTACCTAAAACCATCGACAATGACCTTTCGGCGACAGACATGACCTTTGGCTTTATGACGGCTGTCGAAACAGCGACAGAGGCCATTGACAAGCTTCATTCCACAGCCGAATCCCACCACAGGGTCATGCTTCTGGAAGTCATGGGGAGAAATGCGGGCTGGATAGCTCTTGAAGCAGGGATTGCCGGAGGGGCTGATGTGATCCTGATACCGGAAATCAGATATGACATACACAAGGTTGCACAGAAGATACTTGAAAGGAAAAATGCGGGAAAACATTTCAGTATTGTAGTGGTGGCCGAAGGAGCGGGACTTGTCCCGGGTACGTGTTCAAGAGCCGCTGATCCTGAGGCGGAAGCAATGCCGCAGGACGAAAAACAGGTTTGGTCCGGGCAGCCTTTGCACTCAGGATGCATCAGCGCCCGGATATCCGGAGAGCTTGAAAAGCTCACGGGGATCGAGACCAGGGTCACTGTACTGGGGCATCTTCAGAGGGGAGGCAGGCCTTCTCCTTTTGACAGGATACTTTCTACCAGGTTCGGGGTTGCCGCAGTAGATCTTGCGCTCAGAGAAAGGTTCGGATACATGGTGAGCCTGATAGGAGACAGCGTTGGTGAAGTCAGCCTCGAAGAAGCAACAGCAAATATTAAAACAGTTCCTTCCAACGGCGAGCTTGTCAGAATTGCTAAAAGCCTGGGCGTAGGATTCGGAGATGATAATGGATTTTAAAAACAATATAACGCTTGACGACAAAGAGATTTTTGACAGATATTTCAAAAGCGCCCAGCCGGACATATCCGAATTCACATTTACGAATTTCTTCATGTGGCGGCAATTTTACAGGTACAGGTATGCAATAATATACGGATGCCTTTGCATTATCGCTGTTCCTCTCAAAGGGATGCCCTATGCCATGGCGCCGATATGCAGCCGCGAAAACGGTATGACAACGGAGCCCCGGGAAGCCTGGGATCCGGGAAAAGAGGCTCGCCGTTCAGAACATGGAGAGAATGACGGATTTGAAAAAGCAGCACTCGCTATTTCGGAATATTTTGCGGCAAACGGATGGAAGCTGATTTTCAGAAAAGCCGGAATTGAGAGTGCCGGAAAGCTGGCAGCTGTTTTTGATCTGGATCCTGAGATAAGGAATGGCAGCGGGCCTGAAACAGAAAACCACAAACAGGGAGAAGCGGCAGATAGCGAGGGAGGCTTCAGGGACGGAGCGACAGCAGGCATGCCGGCGTCGTTCGGGCGAGGGATATATCAGGACCGTGATAACAGCGATTATCTTTATATCACGGAAAACCTTATTCACCTGAAGGGCGGCAAATATGATTCCAAGAGAAATCATATCAATAAATTTAAAAAGCTTTATGGTGAATTTGAGTATGAAGAAATCGACAGTTCCCTTATCAGCGATTGCAAAGAGGTAAACGAAGAATGGTGCAGGAAAATCGGATGTGAAGAACACAAGCCGCTATATTGTGAAAAAATAGCGAATTTTGAGCTGCTGGATAATTATGAAGCTCTTGGAGTCAGCGGTGCAGTGATAAAAGTCGGAGGCAGGCCACAGGCTTTTACTGTGGGCGAAATGCTGAATGATGAAACGGCGGTTATTCATATCGAAAAAGCAAATACCGACATACACGGGCTTTATACGATCATCAACAAGGAATTCTGCATAAGGAGCTGGAGTGATACCAGATATATCAACAGAGAGCAGGATCTTGGAATCGAAGGAATAAGAAAAGCAAAACTTTCTTACCATCCGCACAGAATGGTTGATAAATACAGCTTGTTTGTTTAAGGACCGAAAAAGACCGCCAAAGGGAATTGTTAAAATGGATTGTTAAAAATTTAATAATTTTATAGCTGATATTGCATTGGAGTATGAAAAAATATATAATATTCATGGCTTGAAGCAGACAAACGGCTTCAGCATATTTTATATATCTGGAGGTAGTAATTATGGCAGTAAAACTTGGGATCAATGGATTTGGGCGTATCGGACGCCTGGTTTTCAGGGTTGCGATCGAAAGCCCGGACATCGAAGTTAAGGGAATAAACGATCCTTTTATCGATCTTGATTATATGACTTATATGCTTAGGTATGACACTGTACATGGTAAGTTTTGCGGTGAAATCGGTACTAAGGATGGCAAGCTGGTGGTCAACGGCAAAGAAATAAACGTTTATGCCGAAAGAGATCCGGCTATGATACCATGGGGCGCATGCGGCGCCGAGTATGTCGTAGAATCCACAGGAGTTTTCACCTCGGCTGACAAAGCCGGAGCTCACCTTAAAGCAGGTGCGAAAAAAGTTGTCATATCGGCACCGGTCAAAGATGGTACACCTATGTTTGTTATGGGCGTCAACAATGATAAATATGTCAAAGACATGAATATAGTGTCGAATGCTTCCTGCACGACAAACTGCCTTGCGCCGCTCGCAAAGGTGATCAATGACAATTTCGGTATAGTCGAAGGCCTTATGACCACAGTCCACTCGACTACCAGCACACAGAAAACTGTCGACGGGCCTTCAAATAAGGACTGGAGAGGAGGCCGCGCCGCAGCGGCAAACATAATTCCGTCCTCGACCGGTGCTGCAAAGGCTGTCGGAGTAGTTATACCGGAGCTGAAGGGCAAATTGACAGGGATGGCTTTCAGGGTCCCAACAATTGATGTATCAGTGGTAGACCTTACATGCAGGCTTGAAAAACCGGCAACTTATGAAGACATCAAAGCTGCTGTTAAAAAAGCTTCAGAAAATGAACTTAAAGGCATTCTGGGTTATACCGAGGAGGACATGGTATCTTCCGACTTCATACATGACCCGAGGGCTTCGATTTTTGATGCCAATGCCGGTATTTCGCTCAATGACAATTTTGTCAAACTCGTTGCCTGGTATGACAATGAATGGGGTTATTCAAACAAAGTAGTTGAACTGGTGCTTTATATGGCCGGGGTTGATTCAAAATAGGCACTCCCGGTGAATATATTGCCGCGAGCTCAGGTTTACGGATAAAAAGGTTCGGGGGAACGCCCCGGACCTTTTTTAAAGGTATAACGGCATGAAAGGTATAACGGCATGATCGGAAGGATATGTCAGCGAGCAACAGCTGACATAAGAGGTAAACAGAAGGAATCAAAGGCAAACAGTGCGCAAGCATATATCACAGGCGCATATTATATCGGAAGAGGTGGTTAGAATGGGCATGACAAGCAAAAAGACAATTGAAGACATCGATGTCAAAGGAAAAAGGGTTATCGTCCGCGTAGACTTTAACGTGCCGCAGGATGAGAAGGGCAATATTACCGACGACAAAAGGATTAAGGGAGCTATCCCTACGATAAGCTACCTTGTAGAAAAGAAGGCTAAGGTCATACTGGTTTCGCACCTCGGAAGGCCCAAAAACGGCTTTGAAAGCAAATACAGTATGAAACCTGCCGCGGAAAGGCTTTCCTCTCTTATGGGTAAAGAAGTCACCATGGCGCAGGATGTTGTCGGAGAAGATGCAAAGAAGAAGGCCGCCGCACTTAAAGAGGGCGAGATCCTGATGCTTGAAAATGTCCGATTCCACAAAGAAGAAGAAAAAAATGACCCGGCTTTTGCCGGAGAACTGGCTGGCCTCGCCGAAATATTTGTTAATGACGCGTTCGGGACAGCACACCGTGCACATGCTTCAACCGCAGGCATTGCGGATTATCTGCCGGCAGTATGCGGATATCTTATTCAAAAAGAGATCCAGATAATGGGCAGTGCGCTGTCGAATCCCAAAAGGCCTTTTGTTGCAATACTTGGAGGAGCCAAGGTTTCTGATAAGATAGCTGTTATAGAGAATCTCATCGATAAGGTGGATGATCTTATAATCGGAGGTGGGATGGCTTACACTTTCCTGAAGGCGAAAGGCTATAAAATAGGCAAATCGCTCTGTGAAGACGACAAGATCGAACTTGCAAAATCACTTATGGAAAAAGCCGAGAAAAAAGGAGTAAACCTGATGCTCCCAATCGGAAGCATTGTCGGCAAGGAATTCAAGAATGACACTGAATACAAATATGTGCCTTCGGATGCGATGCCTGATGACTGGATGGGAATGGATATTGGCTCGCTGACAGTTGAAAAATTTGCCAGGGTTATAAAGAAGGCAAGGACGATTGTATGGAATGGCCCTATGGGAGTATTCGAATTTCCGAACTTTGCATATGGAACAAGAGAGATAGCTAAAGTAGTCGCCAACTTGAACGCTGTCTCGATAGTCGGCGGCGGCGATTCGGCTGCTGCCTTAGAGCAGCTTGGCTATGCTGATATGATCACACACATTTCCACAGGCGGAGGGGCTGCATTGGAATATCTTGAAGGAAAGGTCCTCCCCGGGATAGCTGCACTGCTTGATAAAAATCCCAGAAAAAAAGTCTTCGCGGGAAACTGGAAGATGAATAAAACTCCATCTGAGGCTGTAGATTTTGTCGAAGCATTGAAGCCGGTGACAGGGAAATGCCAGGGAGACATTATAATAGCCGTACCCTATGTATGTATACCTGATGTAAAAAAAGCCCTTGCGGATTCAGCTATCGGGACGGCTGCCCAGAATATGCACTGGGAGGATAAGGGAGCTTATACCGGAGAGATTTCCGGACCTATGCTTGCTGACCTCGGGGTTGAATATGTTATTATCGGCCATTCAGAAAGGCGCCAGTACTATAACGAGACCGATGAGGATGTTTGCAGAAAGATCAAAGCTGCTTTCAGGAACGGCATCATCCCGATCGTCTGTGTTGGAGAATCTCTGAGACAGAGAGAGGAAGGAGTTACTTCAGAGGTTGTTGGCTGCCAGGTAAAAATCGCGCTGCAGGGTTTGGACAGAGAAGAGGTAGAAAGCCTAATCCTGGCTTACGAGCCTGTCTGGGCGATCGGTACGGGAGTTAATGCGACAAAGCAGCAGGCTAATGAAGTCTGTTTATTCATCAGGGATATGATTGCAAAGATTTACGGCGAAGAGACGGCTTCCGTGACAAGGATACTCTACGGGGGAAGCGTTACAGCGGGTAATTATTCCGATCTTTTCGGAATGCCGGACATTGACGGCGGACTGATAGGCGGTGCCAGCCTGAAGCTGGAAGATTTTTCTGAAATTGCATCATTTGACGCATAAGGAACGGACCGGGAGGACAGAGTGACTGAAAATAAATGCATAAAGAAAGCGGGAACTCCGCTTTTGCTGATGATACTGGACGGGTATGGTATAAATGATAATCCTTTGGGCAATGCCATAATGGGGGCTGAGAAACCCAATATGGACAGGCTGATGAGGGAATGTCCCAATACAGCCATCAGGACAAATGGTATGGATGTAGGCCTGCCGGAAGGACAGATGGGTAATTCGGAGGTAGGGCACACAAATATCGGAGCCGGGAGGATAGTCTACCAGGACTTTACCAGGATATCCAAATCAATTGCCGAGGGTGATTTTTTTGAGAACCCGGCTTTTATGAAAGCTATAGACAGCGCCATTTCACTGGACAAGCCCCTTCACATAATGGGGCTTCTTTCCGATGGAGGCGTACACAGCCATGATACTCATTTGTATGCCTTACTTGAATTGGCCCGAATAAAGGGAGTCAGGGATGTTTTCGTCCATTGTTTTCTTGACGGAAGGGATGTTCCGCCGGACAGCGGGAAAAAATACATGGAGCAGCTGGCTGCCGTGATGTCTGAAAAAGGGACAGGCCGTGTAGCTACGATAATGGGCCGCTATTATGCCATGGACAGGGACAACATGTGGGACAGGGTAGGAATGGCTTATAGGGCGATGGTGTGCGGAGAAGGCGTCCTGGCGGAAGATCCGGTGCAGGCTGTTGAAGATTCATATATAAGAAAGGAATATGACGAATTTGTCAAGCCTGTGGTAATTACTTCCGATGGAGTGCCTGTTGGTAAAATCGGCGGGGGAGAACCGGTCATATTCTATAATTTCCGCGCAGACAGAGCCAGGGAAATCACCAGAGCTTTTATCGAAAAAGATTTTAAGGGATTCGACCGGGGCTGCACATTTTCAGAAAGGGTCTTCGTATGTATGACACAGTATGATGAAACCTTCCGGAATGTTCAGATAGCATATTATCCTCAAAGTCTGGTGAATAATTTCGGGGAGTATATAAGCCGCCTGGGATACAGGCAGCTCAGGATCGCCGAAACCCAGAAATATGCCCATGTGACTTTCTTTTTCAACGGCGGGGAGGAAAAAATGTATGAAGGCGAGGACAGGGTACTCATACCTTCCCCAAAAATATC
>JAQUNY010000075.1 GCA_028717405.1 Eubacteriales bacterium | reverse complement strand
TATAAGGTAACAGGAGCCTCAAGAGAGGATATGCCTGGATTTGCCATCACCATGGGCATCGGCACGATACTTGAAGCAAGAAACGCAATTATGCTCGTGAGCGGAAAAAAGAAAGCAGAGGTACTGGCAAAAGCCGTTGAAGGTCCTGTTACGTCACAGGTCACAGCTTCAGCCCTTCAGCTATACCCGGGAAAACTGACGGTGGTAATTGATGAAGATGCAGCTTCAAAACTGGCGCATACCGCCCATTACAGGCATGTTGAAAAAATGAATCAGGCACACGGCAGATGATCTTCCCACCGGAACAAGATCATTCGAATTCTTCTCTTTCTTCGTTGGTGCAGAATAGTTTCATGCATTCGTCATGAGGGAGCGCATCATAGTCCGCAAGCAGGAGCGCTTCAGCTTCCCGGCGCCCCGCCGCTGCCTTTTCCTCCAATTTCAGCAGCTTGCCCGGGATGTCGTATTCCGCAAGCATAGCCCCGATATCATCGAATATTTTGCGGTTTCCATACAGGAAGAGCCCTTCGTTCAGGATCTTTGAAGCGACCATATGCTTAAAGTCGTCAAACATCAGCTGATCCCTGACCTTCGAGATATCTTTCACGACATAGTCGATTTCTTCGCGATAACCGGGATTCTTCAGCAGGAAATATTTTTTCTCATATATTGCCTGCTCCAGCGATTTGGATATTGGCGGGGGCAATCCGTCTGTAACGCATATAATGTCCAGATCCGACCCTTTTACCATCAGCCCGGTGGAGGATTCCGGACGGGGATCGTCATGTGACATCCCATAGGCTACATCGCCCGCTATAATAAAGCATGCGGAGGCATTGACAGCCGCGAAATCAGTCCTGGAGGCCACAATGCTCCCTATGATTTCCTCTGCAAGGCGGTATTTGGAATCACTGATATTTTTCATTTTTTCGCTCAAACTGCTTAGAAGAACAGAAGCAGGGTTTTCCTGAGCCTCAAGGGCGATCACGGTATAATTATGAAATTCCCTGATTATTGAGGGTGAAAGCCTGGCATAACCGGCCACGTTCCTGTCAAGGCGCAGATATCTTCTCGAAGCACATCGCATCAGGACGCCATCTGACCTGACGCATTCACGCCAAAGCATGAGATTGCATTGATCGTACAGCTCTGCGGCAACAAGCGGCCTCACCTGCGCAAGAAGCTCCCTGCCTGTCATCGGGCCGGCTTCTTCAAGTGCTTTGAAAATCATTTGTTTCAGCGTGCAGCCAGAGGCACCACCGGTCAGGCTGCCCATCAGCGAAGGTCTTCTATTACAGGCCTTGCCGTCGTTTTTATTATTTTTGACGGCGGGCAGTACCCCCTGGCCGTTGCGCCGGGGTAGAGCCTCACATATTTCCCCAGTATTGTGCCAGGCGTAGTTACGCTGTTGCAGCCGGTCTCAACTCCGTCGCCCATGATAGCCCCAAACTTTTTAAGGCCTGTCGGATATGCGGTTCCACTCACATGAACAGCTACTTCTATTTCGAATACTTTAAGGTTGGCAAGCTTTGTGCCTGCGCCAAGATTGACTTTACCGAGTATGCTGTCGCCAATATAGGCGAAATGTCCGGCTTTGCTGCCGCCCAGCATAACGGCGGATTTAAGCTCTGTGGTATGCCCCACGACGCAATCATTTCCGACAAGGCATTCGCCTCTCAAATATGCGCCCTGCCGTACCTCAGTGCTGTTGCAAATAACCGAGGGGCCTTTGATAAGTGCTCCGGGTTCAATTACTGTATCTTTACCAATATATATCATGTCATCCATGAAGAATGAACCTGCATAAATTATGCTTGCGCCTTTCAGTACCTTCCCGTCCAGTATCACCAACGGCTTCTTCCCGGATGTGTCGATCGAAAATCCTGAGTCAAGCGCTTTGCCGTCATATAGTATAACGGTGCGGGGGATCATGACATTTCCGTTCCTTACCGCCGATATATTTGGGACAATCACCGAGTTAACATACTTTTTCAGCTTTTTTAGGGCATCCCACACATACTCCGTGCCTTCAAAGAGATCTGCAAAGGGATTGCCGTCCAGGTCAAACAGGTCGCTTGCCTTTAACATATGAAAAATCCTCCTGTTCTTTATTTATATGACTGGCCTTTATTTATATGTGCCCAGCGACAGGCCTTTTTCTATAAAGTATTTGTATGTTTCATAATCCACAGTTTTAGGTATCGAATGGTCGCTGTGAAGTGTATATCCGTAATTTCCCATCACGATCGGTATTTTTGCTTCAAGCTCCCTGTCGATAAGAGCCCTGTCATTGGTGTAGAGGACTCTGACATCAATACCCCCCATCAGCGAGAGAACATCCCCATAATCACGATATATTTTCAGCAGGTCCATTCCGGCTTTGACCTCGATGACCTGAAGACAGTCAATACCCGATTCCAGCATGCCGGGAAGGAGCTTCTCGACATTGCCGCAGCTGTGCATTATGACCGGGAGCCCGTGTGAGTGGGCAAAATCAATGGTGCGTTTATGCCAGGGCTGGATTATTTCGCGGTACATATCAAGAGAGAAAAACGGACGTTCCTTGAACCCCATGTCTTCATAGTACCATATACCATCCGGCCAGCCTTCCTCGGCAAACAGTATTTCCTGAAGCTCCAACGTTATGCGGCTGTATGTTTCAGCCATTTCACTCACCCATTCAGGATCCAGAGCCATGCCGACAAGCATGTGCTCATGGCCGCACAGCGGATGCATCATTTCGAACACATTCACGCCTGACCACATAAAAAAGCGGTTTTGTTCTGCCGAAAGCTTCTTTACTTTCCTGTATGCTTCAAAATTTATTCTTCGCCGGTCTGTTTTAAGCTTCGGTTTTGCGTACTCTTCCCAGGTGCCGCGATCCCTGACCAGAAAGTCTACATGTTCAGGAGTCGAGTCATGTTTTTTATGCTTTCGGAGCAGGGCGCCGTTTCCATTTCGAGTCAGGATTGTTTCTTCAGTTTCCTCTACAACTTCAGGGACATAGTCAAGATCGGCAATCATATTGAAGGCCCAGCATCTGTCAAGGTCGAATCCAAAATGAGTTACAAGGCCCTCGTCTTTTTTCAAATGGCCCTTCTCGACCCAGTCTTTCCTGGTGTCGCCCCAGAAGCTTTCATTCAGGCCGATCCGGTCAACCGGCTTGCGCTTCAGGATGTTGGTCATTCTCTCTATCGATGTCATTTCCATTTATTTTTCAGACCCTCCTGTTGGTATATTATCAAATCCGGGAATATCGTCAAATCCGAACTAAATCCTAACAATTATATTATATGGGGTGTCAAATATCTTGTAATATTAATTCTATTTTTTGTAATTATTTTCGAGCTTGTCATCAGGGCAGCTTTATCGTTATGGATCCATCGTCATGATAGCCGACGGCGTCACAATCTGCATTAAGGCTGTCGATGGCGTTGAAATAATCCTGAAAAGAGTTGAATTTCAGTTTCCTTTCCGCCGACACCCTCAGGGCTTCAAGAGCATTGTTTTCAAGGAGAGAAGCGGCTGCTGCCGCAAGGTATTCAGCCGCGAGCAAACAGGCTGAGTAAGGATCGTCTATCACATAATTGATCCCGTGTCCTGTTCCTTTTGCTCCGCTTCCGGAGGGATGTATTGACGGAATGACACATGAAATATCTCCCATATCGGTACTGCCCTTGTCAACCTGGCCTCTTTCCCTGACATTTTCATCTCCGGCAATAGATGTCATAATTTTTTTTGACAATGTGTAAAGGTTCCTGTCATTATCCAGAGGCATATAACCGGGCCGGTCCGATATCATGACCGATGCTCCCATCGATGCCGCAGCCCCGGCCAGGGCGCGGTTTACCTGTCTGTTTGCCGCCTTTATTGCCTGCAGTGTCGCGCCCCTCACATAACTTTCCATTGTCACGCGGCCGGGGATGACATTAACTGCTCCGGGAGCTGTAGTAATAATAGGGTGGACACGTATATGATCTTCATCCCTGAAGGTTTCACGTATCGAATTGATGGCGTTCAGAGCCATATTGGCAGCATAAAGTGCATTGATGCCTAAATGAGGTGTGGCGCCAGCGTGGGAAGCTTTTCCGGTGAATTCGATTTTCTTAAGGAGGCATCCAAGACTTCCGGGGCTCAGACTGAAAGATTTCCTTCCTCCTCCTGTATGCAGCATGACAACCGCTGATACTCCGTCAAAGAAGCCACGGTACAGAAATTCAACCTTTCCTCCGAAATACCGTATAGTGCCCTTTTTGCGAAGCTCTTCGCGGTATTCTATTTCTATCAGTTCTTCGGCCGGGACTGAAATGAAACGTATCTTACCGGACAGCCTTTCAAGTATTTCGGGGTCTTTCAGTACAGAAGCCGCTCCTGCCAGTGCGGCGGACTGCGCATGGTGCCCGCAGGCATGTACTGCGCCTGTTGCGGGGTCTGCTGAGGGGTGCTCGGGACAAAGGATGGCGTCCAGTTCGCCTATCAGGGCTATCATAGGCCCCGGCTTCCCGGTGTCAAGATCGCAGTAAAAGCCCGGTATATTGCCTGCCGGCACAGGAGTGAAGTCCATTTCTCTATAAAGTCCCTGCAAATAAGCCGAGGTCTTCCACTCCCTGTAGCCTGTCTCAGGATTATCCCAGATGGTTTTTTCAATTTGAAATACTTTTTCTTTTTTCGCATCCGCGGCAGATCTGATTTTTTCAAGCAGTATGGCTTCCATACGGCGGGCAACTCCTTTGATTTATTGACCTGTTTATATTATTATGTCTATTATGTCATAAAAATGACATAAAGAAAATGTAACATAAACAAAAGGCAGCATTAATAAAAGGTAATAAAAGACTATGCAAGGCAATAAAAGGTAATATAAATAGAAGATGACATTAATATAATAATTTGCTGACAGGGAAAGGTTAAAATGCTTGCATTAAAAGATATCAGGAAGACATACCATGTGGGGGATATAGCAACAAAAGCGCTTGACGGGCTGGACCTCAGCTTCAGGGAGAAGGAGTTTGTTGCTGTACTGGGGACCAGCGGTTCAGGGAAGACAACATTCCTTAATATAATCGGGGGGCTTGACCGCTATGATTCCGGCGAGCTGCATATAAAAGGCAGGAAGACCTCTGAATTCAAAGAAAGAGACTGGGATGCATACCGTAATAATTCAATCGGTTTTGTGTTTCAGAATTTCAATCTTATAACCCATCTGGGCATTGTTGCCAATGTCGAAACAGGGCTGACGCTGAGCGGAGTTTCAAAGAGCGAAAGGCGACGCAGGGCAATAGACGCACTGGAAAGAGTCGGGCTTAGGGATCATCTTCACAAGAAACCAGGCCAGCTGTCGGGGGGACAGATACAGAGGGTAGCAATTGCGCGCGCGCTGGTCAATGATCCGGAAATATTGCTGTGCGACGAACCGACAGGCTCGCTTGACACTGCGACCAGCATCCAGATAATGGACCTTATAAAAGAGGTCACCAGAGACCGCCTCGTAATAATCGTTACGCATAATCCTGAAATTGCCGAAAAATATGCGGACAGGATAATTCGCTTTCAGGATGGGAAGGTGATTTCGGATACCAGGCCTTATGAAAAGGAGCACGGAGAAAGAGAGTTTTCGCTTAAAAAAACGAGCATGAGCTTTTTTACCGCACTGCGGCTTTCATTCAATAATCTCAGGACAAAAAAAGGAAGGGCTTTTCTGACGGCATTTGCCTCCAGTATCGGTATTATAGGTATTGCAGTCATATTAAGCCTTTCAACAGGATTTCAGACGCAGATAGAGGAATTCCAGAGCGATGCCATGTCGGAGTTCCCGATTTTTATTTCGCAATCGGCAGCTCAGATAGATGCTGAAAAGATTGCCACGATGCAGGAATCGATGAGAAATAAAATGATGGGCACCGAGGAATTCGCTGATTCCAGTGAAATTTATGTATATGATCCTTCAGAGACAACGATAATACACAGGAACATTTTTACCGATGACTACATAAATTATCTTGAAGCTGTTGATCCTGCGATATGCGGCTATATCGGATATGCGAGGATAATTTCGATGAATGCGCTTCGGAAAGATGAGGATGGAGAGATTTATCAGGCATCCATCGGAGGTTCTTTAGCAGGAGCGGCGGCAGGCGGGAACGGGAGCAGCTCAAGAGTTTCGAGTGCAGCTGATATCAACAGCATGGGGGTTTCATCATACCCCAAACAAATGAAGGAAGGATCCGAACCATACCTCGTCCAGAAATATGACCTGATGGCAGGTGAGTATCCTTCTGCACCGACTGACCTGGTGCTGGTTGTCGACCCGAGAAACAGGATAAGTATCGAAAAAATAAAGGGACTCGGATTTGAGGCGGAAGATGGAGAAATTATCGCGTTTGAAGAGATAATGGGCATGGAATTTAAAATCATACCAAATGATGTTTATTACAGAAAAACTGAGTATGGCAATTTTATTCCCGGAGATGATCTTAAGGCGATGTATATGGATGAAAGGTCCATCACTGTGAGAATTACGGGCATCATCAGACAAAAGCAGGATGTCTCTGTCGGTGTTCTGGCGCCGGGAATTGCTTACAGCGATGAATTGTCGCAAATTGTCATAGACAGTGCACAGGAATCTGAAATTGTGCTTGCACAGAAGGCGGGCAACAAAAATGTAATAACAATGGCTGATCTTGATGAGAATGCGAAAAACAGCCTGCTGACTTATCTTGGAGGCAATCCCATGCCGTTTATGGCTATGGTTTATCCATATGATTTTGAAAGCAAGGATGAGGTCATCGCTTATCTTGACTCATATAACACGGGAAAAGATACTGAAGATCAGATAATATATTCTGACCTGGCTGGCAGGATGTCGGATATGACAAGAGGCATCATGGACGGCATAACAGTTGTACTGATAGCTTTTGCTGCCATTGCGCTTGTTGTGAGCCTGATTATGATAAGCATAATAACCTATACCTCAGTTCTTGAAAGGACTAAAGAGATCGGTGTCCTGAGGGCTCTTGGAGCCAGAAGAAAAGACATTACAAGGGTGTTTGATGCAGAAACCTTCATCCTTGGAGTGCTGGCAGGTATTTTAGGGATATTTGCAGCCTGGGCGCTTACCATACCTGCCAACATGATACTTTTCAGGCTGACGGAGCTTGAAAATGTGGCGCGGCTGAGGGCTGAACACGCTGTTATACTTATAGCCCTGAGTACTGCATTGACGGTATTGGGAGGACATATACCAGCCATTATGGCGTCAAGAAAAGATCCTGTTGAAGCTTTGAGGAGCGGCGAATAAGAAGGCGGCAGGTCACTTGTCAGATTTACCTTCAAGCTTTGCAGCCGTTGCAGCTGCAGCGGCGGTGGCGGTTTCAGAGACCGTGGCGGAGGCGGGGCTGGCTTCGTTGCTGGAGGAAACAACTTCAGCTGCAGTTGCAGTGTTACCAATTTTGATGCCACCTTCACCTTTACTGTTGATGCTGCCGGCACCATTGACGATACCGCTGCCGTTGTTGCTGATATAGCTGTTTTCCGTTGTGTCTTTGTTTTTACCTTTTTTTTTGCTGATTTTATCTTCAGCCAAAAATTCAGAGGTAAGCGATTTGAAGACTACCTTTTTGTATTTTTTTATATTGAAGCTGTCAATAAAACTAAAGGCTTCGACTCTT
>JAQUNY010000074.1 GCA_028717405.1 Eubacteriales bacterium | reverse complement strand
CCAGTACCTCTGCTTTCTTTTTTCCGCTCACGAGCATAATTGCGTTTCTTGCTTCAAGTATCGTGCCGATGCCCATGGTGATGGCAAATCCAGGCATATCCTCTCTTGAGGCTCCTGTTACCTTATAGAAGCTTTCATAATTATCATCGAGTGTTTCCTCTGTGAGCGCCTGTACTCTTGTCCTTGATGCAAGCGATGATCCGGGCTCGTTGAATCCCCAGTGTCCGTCACGACCAAGTCCCAGTACCTGAATGTCGATGCCGCCTGCCTTTACGATTTGTTCCTCATAACGGCGGCAGTACTCATCCGGATCAGCGGCAAGACCGTCAGGCACAAGCACGTTCTCTTCTTTTATGTTCACATGACGGAATAATTCTTCATACATGAATCTTGCATAGCTCTGGTCAAGCTTGTAGGGCTTGGACATATCTTTGCCGAGTCCGAGGTACTCATCCAGGTTAAATGTCTTAACTCCTGAGAAATCAAGCCCTTCCTCCCTGTGCATCCTTACCAGTTCTCTGTAAGTCCCTATAGGTGTACTCCCTGTAGCAAGGCCAAGTACACATCCCTTCCCTGATTTTCCGCCTGATTTTATAAATCCTGCGATGATTTCTGCCGCATAAATGCTGATTTCGCTGTATGTTTCCCTGATGATGATATCCATTTTATTTATCTCCCCTTAATTCTGCTCTGCCTGTATTTATTCCGCCGATATGCACCCTGTCTTATGTTTTATATTATATGTTCTGTATTATGTGTTCTATATTAAATATATCACGATTAATGTATCACGATTGAATGTATCACGGGTAAACGGCACATTAACCAAGTTTTGTTTCTATCAACTCCGCAAGTGCCCGGGCTCTTTTATTCAGGTACTCGATGTCCTCGCCTTCAAGCATGACCCTGACAAGCGGCTCGGTGCCCGAAACCCTTATCAGCACCCTTCCTTTCCCTTCGAGTGAATCCTCAAGGCTCCTGATCTCATTTCTGATTTCTTCATGGTCAAGATATGTGTTTTTTTTATCATTGCCCGCTTTTGCGTTTACAAGGACCTGCGGCAAAGCTTTAACCACGGAGGCCAGATCCGACGCTTTCCTGCCTGTCTTTCTCATTGCCGAAATGAACTGCAGCGCTGTTATCAGGCCGTCGCCGGTGGTATTGTGGTTAAGGAATATCACATGTCCGGACTGCTCTCCGCCTATCGTGTAGCCTCCCTTGAGCATCTCCTCGAGTACATACCTGTCGCCCACCTTTGTCCTAAGCATTTTTATGCCGTTCTTTTCAGTCATTATTGACAAGGCCGAGTTACTCATCACCGTCGCAACAAGAGTGTTATTGCTGAGCTTCTCTTCCTCCATAAGCCGGAGCGCACACACCGCCATGATCTGGTCGCCGTCGATATAATTGCCGTTTTCATCGGATATAAGCACCCTGTCGGCATCGCCGTCAAACGCAAGCCCTATGTCCGCGCCGGATTCGGCTGTAAATTTCATGAGGCCTTCCATGTGCGTCGAACCACAGCCCAGATTTATGTTGACACCATCGGGTTTATCGTTGATTACAAGGACTTCAGCTCCAAGCTCGTTCAATGCCCTTGGCGCAGTCACTGAAGATGCGCCGTTTGCGCAATCCACAGCTATTTTCATGCCCTTGAGGTTTATATCGATAGTCTTCTTTGCAAAGTCGACATAATCATCCGGCGCATGGGTTTCGCCGGTCCATCTCCCCACCTTGTCTCCGGAAACTGCCGGTACCTTTTCTATCCCATCAAGTATGATTTTCTCTATTCTTTCCTCTATCTCATCCCTGAGCTTATATCCGCTTCGATTAAAATACTTGATCCCGTTATATTCACTGGGATTATGTGATGCCGAAATTACTATTCCCGCATCTGCTCCATATTTGACAGTAAGGTATGCTATCGCAGGCGTAGGGATAACTCCAAGCGACACCGCCTGAGCTCCGGTCGAGCATATTCCGGCTATCAGTGCGGCTTCAAGCATGTCTCCGGAGATCCTTGTATCCTTGCCGATAATAATTTTCGGCCGCGCGTGGGCCTCCTCGGTCAGCACATACGCCCCGGCCTGCCCGATTTTAAAAGCCAGTTCCGGTGTTAGTTCAGTATTCGCAACACCTCTGACCCCATCAGTTCCAAAAAGTCTACCCATATTTCATCTTCCTTTCAATAAAGAAATCACGCCGACGCAGTAAGACAGGGGACGGTTCTGTGTCTTGCCCCAATAAGCCAGGGTAAGCCAGGGGACGGTTCTGTGTCTTACTCCCAGTCCAAGATGCAACAGCATAAGACAGGGGACGGTTCTGTGTCTTACTCCCAGTCCAAGATGCAACAGCATAAGACAGGGGACGGTTCTATGTCCAAGCACTCTACCCCGATACTATTTCCTGACATGCCTGCTATGGTATAGCATGATGTATTATCCATGGTTAATCAATAATGCACCCCAAGACTTCAGGCATTCATGAAATCCAAGTGTGTACACCAACAGTAAGACACAGAACCGTCCCCTGTCTTAAGATACACCAACAGTAAGACACAGAACCGTCCCCTGTCTTAAGACACAGAACCGTCCCCTGTCTTACCCCCTGTTTTACCTATACCTGTCTAATCTTAATTGCTTGTTGATTAATGCCGAAAATATTATATCACACCTTTTTTCAGGGTGGAAGAAACGTTGCTGGTCGAAATGGCTCAGAGGTGTCTTAAATCAGGCTGTTTTCTTCCCTCAGTGAGCTGCCTGTAAAGCCAGGGCGACTTGATCATTCCGTCACCGTTTTTAACCAGTTCATCACGAAGGCGTACCCTCAGGCTGGCGAGCATTTCGGCACATCGTTCCTCGAATATCAGGTTTACAAGCTCATTTGGGTCATTTTCAAGGTCATAAAGCTCATCTACATCGGTGGTATTCCAGATATATTTCCACTTTTCAGTCCTGATCATCCTTTGCGTGTAAAGGCCGAATTGCTGCCCATTATAAGTTGAAACTACCTCTTTCCGCCATCCTTTGCCAGATGCACAGCTACAGCCGGCATTTTCTTTCCAGTCTCCGCCATCGCCTCTGCCGGCTGCTCTGACAAGAGGCAACAGGGAACTGCCGCTCAAAGACGGTTCGGGCATTATCCCGGCAACATCAAGTACTGTCGGAGCGAGGTCCAGTGTGCTGTATATGAACTTTTCACAGGCCACGCCTCCGGTTGGCCGGTTTGTGTTTTTGCTGCTGCTTCTGACCTCACCACTGTCTTTAAGGCAGTTGCCTTCAGTGTTGCCTTCAGCACTGGCATCAGTGTTGATATCAGTGCTGTCATCATTTCCACGTCCGCTGTGTATATCTGCAGGCATCCTGATAATAAATGGGACTCTGACGACATCATCATACATGATGTAATGCTTGTCCATCATCCTGTGCGCCCCGCAGGTGTCTCCATGGTCAGACATATAGATCACCATGGTGTTTTCAGCCAGTGCCAGCCTTTCAAGCTCATCCAGAACCATTCCCACAGCATCATCCATCTGGCTGACAACTCCGTAATACCTGGCGGCGACCGGAGCCCAGTCTTCCCAGGTATACCCCTCTATCCCCCAGTTGTACAGCTGCTGCATCTGCATATAAGGTTTGTTTTTGAAATTATCGCCGAAATTTCCCCATACCGGTATATCATCAGGCGAATACATCCCCGCGAACCTCCCCGAAGGTCTGCACGGCGGGTGTGGTGTATTGAAACAAAGGCTGAGCTGCCACGGTTTGCCGCCGTCGCAGGCGTATTTTCTGATCAGGCTGACCGCCCTGCCTGCAAGCCAGTGGGTCGGCGAGTCCTCCAGCGGCACCTTGTCGTCCTCTCCAAAAAAGCCATTCTTAAAGTCCTGCTTCCCGTATTTCCCCCCCCGAAAAACATTGTATTCCCTCATCAGCACATAGTCTTCAAATCCATATTCATCAGGCATATGGACCGGATTAACATCCCACACTCCCAAGTGTCCGGTGTTATATCCAGCCTCTTTCAGGGCTCTTGCCCATGAGTACTCGGAAGGCTCAAGCGCACCTGTTTTAAGGGCTGAATTATAATTCCACAATGCGCCGAAATCCTCATTCCTTCTTCCGGTCAGCATCGACTGCCTGGCGGGGCAGCACACAGGTATCGAAGTGTAGGCATTTGTGAACCTCACTCCGCCGGATGCAAGCCTGTCAAGGTTAGGCGTTTTAATCACACTGTTGCCATTGCTGCCAATACAGTCATATCTGTGCTGGTCAGCCATAATAATCAGGATGTTTGGCCTTGAAGGTCCCTTATCTTGCCCCGCCTCCCGGCAACAACCACCTGTTTTGCTTCTGTTGCCATTTTTAGTTATTTTATCCACCATTATTCCCACCATACTGTTTTATTATTTCGGATATGCACCCTGCCACAACACAATGCAGTCATCTGGATATCAGTATAGCAGTTTAACAGTATCCATTGCAAAAAGCTTTGACTTGGAGAAATATCAGACAATATGCTAAAATTAAAAGGAAAGCGAGGGATCATAAATGCAGCATATACCTTCAGAATCAAGATACGGAACGATGAAATACAACAGATGCGGCAGGAGCGGCTTAATGCTGCCGGCTGTGTCCTTGGGCCTATGGCATAATTTCGGGGATGTCACCCTCTATGAAAACTCAAGAGAAATGGTCAGACGCGCCTTTGACCTGGGCATAACCCATTTCGACATAGCCAACAACTATGGCCCTCCCCCAGGCTCTGCCGAGGAGAACTTCGGCAGGATATTGAGAGCTGATTTTTCGTCATACAGGGATGAGATGATAATTTCCACAAAAGCCGGCTACACCATGTGGCCAGGCCCTTATGGGGACAGGGGTTCCAAAAAATATCTGACGGCAAGCCTTGACCAAAGCCTTAAACGCCTGGGACTGGATTATGTCGACATCTTCTACCATCACAGGCCTGATCCGGATACGCCCATAGAAGAAACGGCATCGGCGCTTGACCTGGCGGTAAGGCAGGGCAAGGCTCTTTATGCCGGGATCTCAAATTACAATGCGGAACAGTCAGCCGCCGCCATAAAAGCCCTCAGAGCACTTGGCACTCCCTGCGTCATCCACCAGCCGCGCTACTCAATGCTGAGCCGCGAGCCTGAAATGGGCCTGCTTGACCTGCTTGTGAAAGAAGGCGTCGGCAGCATAGCTTATTCACCTCTGGCAAAAGGCCTCCTCACAGACAGATATCTTAAGGGCATACCCGAAGATTCGCGCGCAGCCGGCCGGAGTGTCTTTCTCAAACCAGCGGATATAACGGAGAAACTTGTCGCCAAGGCCGAAAAACTCAACGCCATAGCCTCAAAAAGAGGGCAGAAACTCGCTCAAATGGCTCTTTCCTGGGTTCTGAGGGATGGCAAAGTAACATCCGTCCTTATCGGCGCCAGCAAAGCAAGCCAAATCGAAGAATGCGCCATGGCCGCCGGCAACACATCCTTTTCGGAAGAAGAGCTTTCCGCAATTGACAACATACTGGCAGAATAGTCAACATAATCAGGCAGAATCGTCTGCTTCATCCGACAATGCAATAGTCGATGTCATTCGATAGAATAGCTCACGTCATAAATCAGGAGGGCAGGAGGCGAGAAATGTCTGAAAGGCCTTTAATTGAGGTAAAAAATGTCACATTGACATACCGGAGCGGGAAAGGCGTCTTTGACCTGGATTTTAACGTTAAAGCCGGAGAAATAATGGGATATCTGGGCCCTAACGGAGCCGGAAAAACAACGACCATACGCGCACTGCTGGGATTTATGAAGCCTGACCGGGGTGAATGCCTTATCGGAGGCCTTGACTGCACAAAAAATGCAGCCGCCGTACAGCAGCGCCTTGGCTACATCCCCGGCGAAATAACATTCCCCGATGACATGCACGGAGACGAATTTCTGAAGTTTATCAGCGATATGAGAAGAACGGCAAAAAATGGACACAAAGGCCTTAACAACAATCACAAAAACCGCCAAAAGGAGCTGACGGAGCTTTTCGAGCTTGACCTTAAAGGCAGGATCAGAAAATTTTCCAAGGGCATGAAGCAGAAGCTGGCAATTGTGACCGCATTTATGCATGACCCGGAGATCCTGATACTCGACGAGCCTACAAGCGGCCTGGACCCATTGATGCAAAACAGGTTTGAAGCCCTCCTCTCTGAGGAGAAGAGCAAAGGAAAAACCATCCTTATGTCAAGCCACCTGTTTGAAGAAGTTGAAAAAACCTGCGACAACGTGCTCATTATAAAAGACGGAAGAATAGTTAAACAGTCCGACATACACGGGCTGGCGGCATCACAGCGCAAGACTTATATTGTCAGAACTTCAGATGCAGCCCGTCTGGCCGCTCTCATGGAAGGCGAAAATTTTGAAACAGGACCGCTTGCGTCGGCAGATTCACTTGAAATTTTTGTCAACAGCGCAGATACAGGACGTTTTATCAGGATTCTGGCAGGCGCCGACATACTTGATCTTGATGTGAAGGCGCAAACACTGGAAGATGTGTTTATGCAATTCTATACCGGCAATACCGGCGATGGGGGGGCAGCAAAACAAAATGAACATGGCATTACTTAGAATGACCCTGAAGAAAAACTGGGTGTTAATAGCAATATTTTATGGCATACTCACCATGTACCTTTCGGTAATGATCTCCATGTTCGACCCCGAAGAAGTCAACAAGCTCCTGGAGATGGTAGAAATGTTCCCGGAAAACCTCATGAAGGCGATGGGTTTTACGTCAATAGCCACCACCCTGACCGCCTATCTGGCAAGCTGGCTCTACGGAATGCTCATGCTGGGGCTCCCGATGGTTTACTGCATCATACTGGGGAACAGGCTTGTAGCAAAAATGGTAGACAATAATTCTATCGCCTACCTCCTTTCTACTCCAAATTCAAGGATTCGTATAATCATCACCCGGGGAGTGTATGCAATACTATCGCTGATATTGCTTTTCACAGCAGTTACCGCAACCGGCGTGCTGCTCAGTGAATCGATATATCCAGGCTTGTTGGATATTGCAGCATTCATAAAACTGAATATTATAACCGCGATGGTCAATATGGTTGTCATGATGATCAGCTTTTTCTTTTCCTGCCTCTTCAACGAAGCAAAATATTCTTCTCTTCTGGGTGCAGGCGTGCCGATCATCTTCCTGCTGATGAATATGCTGAGCGGGGTTTCGGATAAAATAGAATACCTCAAAAGATTCACCATATACGGACTGTTTGACCCGGTCGGCGTAATCAATGGTGAAACAGTATGGCAGGCACAACTGATCTACGCTGCAATCATAGCCGTGCTTTTCTCTTCGGCAGTCCTTATATTCAATAAAAAAAGGCTGCCCATCTGAAAAAAAGCTGCGGGCTCAATCAACAATATTTTTTTCATTCATCTTTTCATCATTCTTATGCCTCTCCGGCCTCATACTGCTTCCTTTCCGTTGGCGTCGCCACCCTTGCAGAAATAATCCGGATGACTTCATTCCGTCTTCCACCTGCAAAGGCAGGCTGAAATGATATCGACGGCTGAAAACAGGGCAAACCCAACAACGGATATGACAATGATCCCTGTATACATGTCGATATAGTCTATCCTCGCCCACGCATCAAGGATATAATAGCCAATACATAATTTT
>JAQUNY010000073.1 GCA_028717405.1 Eubacteriales bacterium | reverse complement strand
AAAGACAAAAGCACAAAAATACAGGTCAGGTAACAACAGAGCCATCGGGCGGCATTGTGGCATATTGGGTAAAGGCGGCGCATATTAAGAGGCAGGGTATGCCGGTGCGACGGAGTCGTATTTAGTTGCTGTGGTAGTGTATTAGTGTGCAGCGTAAGTATATATAGCTGTAGCAATTAAATAAGAAGCAGCACAGGTGAATTGAATTAAGGCAGGAAATCGGGTTTATGGTATATTTACCATGACGGTTTCCTGCCTTTATTTTTCTGAAATTTATTAAAGTTTTCCGGGAACAATGTATAATGCAACGCAGAATGCAATGCAGAATGTAATGCAAAATGCAATGCAGAGTGCAACACACAGAATGCAACCTGTATTCACATATCACCCCCCTGATGATATACTTTAACTATCGTATTCCGACGTGGGGTTTTCGACAACAATTTAATTCTGAAGCTATGGAGGCTACATGGAAGAAAAAACCGGTAATGCCGGAGAATCAGAGGAGCCAGTCCCTGAAAATAATAAAAATATTGGCGGTTTTCATCTAAGCGGCAGTGTTATAAAGAGCAGATCCCTTAAAGAAATATCAGAAGAAATTTTAAAGCTGGCGCGGGGTATCCTTAAAAAGCGGTTTATGGATAAATGCGGCTCTTTTCTGAGAGCAGGCCCCGGCGTAAGGATACTCAAAAAGAATGCTTCAATAATTGCCGGAAACAAGGTCGAACTCCACAGGCATGTCAAATTAAGCGCCTGGGGAACTGAAGGAAGGACTGAAATAGTCATAGGCGACGATGTTTCTGTCGGTGACAGAACAGAGATACACGCAGGGCGAAAGGTCGAAATAGGCAGTGGCTGCAAGATAGCGTGGGATGTTTGTATCATGGACAGGGATTACCACAAGCTCAACGGGATTTCAGAAGATATCAAACCTGTATCGATCGGCAATAATGTCTGGATAGGCTGCAGCAGTATAATACTAAAAGGCACTAAAATAGGAAGCGGAGCAGTCATAGCAGCTGGAAGCGTTGTTACCGGAGACGTTCCCCCGGGGGCACTTGCCGCAGGCAATCCGGCGAGGGTCATCAGGGAAGGCGTAAGATGGAAACCTTGAGCCAGGCGGGAGGACAGGCGGCAAACAGCTGTCATATCGGCAGAATATATGCATATCGCGAAATGCTGCGTAAGCCTGTATTAGAAAACAGAGAGCCGTGTATTGAATTTATAAGTGACAGAGTAAGGAGCAGCGGCTTACATCACATGGACTTGCTGCACAATGATCTGAAGCACGACGGAGTGTCGCGTATATGAAAAGTATGGGGAAAACCATCAGCTATGTCATGGTTATTATGATTTTTTCAAGGTTGCTGGCGTTTATAAGCAATCTTGTTTATGTGACCCATTTTGGCGCAAATACCAGGATGGACATATTTTCGTTTTCACAGAGCCTTCCAAACATAATATTCGCAAGTTTTGGCACCGCACTCACAACTGTTGTGATACCAATCTTTGCATCCTATCTGGCGGAAGGCAAAAAAGAAAAGGCATCTGCTTTTGCAGATAACATTCTGACATTATCCCTTGCAGCCGCCCTTATCCTTGCCATAATTGCCGCAGCCCTGTCGCCGGCACTTATACTCCTTACACGCTTCAGGAATGAGGAATATTGGTTTGCTGTGACAGCGCTTTGCATAATGATGCCTGTTATGGTCTTTTACGCTCTGAATTATGTCCTGCAGGGCATACTGCAATCATACGGGAAATTTGCCATGACTGCCCTTGTCAGCGCTCCCGGAAGCCTAATCGTGATTGCCTATGTGCTTCTTTTGGGCGACAGGTTTGGAGTTACCGGGCTTCTGTTTGCGGTATTTGCAGGATTGGCATCCCAGGGGCTTGTCCTGATCATACCGGCCAGGAAAGCCGGCTATTCATTTAAACCGAGCTTTGGCCTGCGAAATGAAGATATCAGGAAAGCAATGAAGCTGATACCACCCGTCCTTGTCGGTACGTCGGCATATCAGGTAAATATGTTGTATAACAACATCCTTGCATCCAGATTTGAGACAGCAAACACAATAATGTACACCATACAGAATATTGTTCTGTACTCAGTTCTGGCTTTTATTTATTCGGTTACTGCCGTAGTATATCCAAAGCTTTCAATGCTGGCAGCCCAAAAAGATATTGCCTTATTTAAAGAATCATTAATTAAAATCCTGAAAACAGTATCATTTTTTATGGTGCCGGCTGCTTTTGGATTTATACTCCTGAACAGGCGGATGGCTGATGTTTTTCTGGCCTGGAACCGGATAACCCCGGATAACCTTGATCTTGCTTCCGGAATGATGGCCTTCTATGCTGCGGGTGTCATAGGACTGGGAATCAAGGAGGTCCTTGACAGAGCTTTCTGGTCTCTTCAGGATACTAAAAGACCGGCCATAAATAGTATCACAATGATGGCTGTAAATATTGTGATAAGCCTGGCTGCCATACAGTTTATAGGACCACTGGGGATACCTCTTGCCTATACTGTTTCGTCCCTTACGGGAGGGATCATACTTGTCATTATGATGAGGAACAAGATCGGGCCGTTTGGGATCCGCAGCCTTGTAATGTCTGCTGCAAAATCTTTTCTGTCCGGAATAGCAATGACAGCGGCAGTCTTGTTTGTAAATAAACTGACTGTCGATTTGTCGTTTAGCGGAGTTTTCACCGACAGGATGATGAAACTTCTGATCCCGACAGCCACAGGAATAATGGTATACTTCCCGGCAGCTTTTTTAATGAAATCTGAAGAGGCTGTTGGAATTTTTAATAAAATGAAAAACCTGATCCTGCCCGGAAGAAAGGCTGCCTGAAGAGGCAGGTGCAGGACTCAGTGCAGAGAGAAGGGTTAGACGGAATATGATGAAATTACTCAACAAAGCCGTGTATGGTATTTGCCTTATGTTGTATTATCTCATGGCAAGGCACCTGCCCGGGTCGGGGCTGCCATACAGTCTTGGGTCCCGCGCGGTCAGAGGATTCCTTTGCAGACGCATATTTAAAAAAGCGGGCAAAGGCATAAATATAGAGCATGGTGTTTTCTTCTCTTCGGGGCGCGAAATTGAAATCGGGGATAACTCAGGGATCGGCATTGACTGCAGGATCACCGGGCCTCTTGTAATAGGCAGTGATGTCATGATGGGCCCTGATGTCATGATTTTCACACAGAACCATGAGAATAAAAGGCTCGACATACCCATGCGGCTGCAGACGGCTCCAAAAAAGAAGGTCATTATCGGGGACGATGTATGGATCGCTGCAAGGGCTATAATCCTGCCAGGTATTACCATCGGCAGGGGAGCTATTGTCGGAGCTGGTGCCGTTGTTACAAAAGATGTACCGGAATATGCTGTAGTCGGAGGTAATCCGGCCAGAATAATCAGGTACAGAAACCAGCAAAATCAGTTGAATGATCCGGACAATCAGGCATCAGGACCTGAAAATCCGGAAGCTCAAATTGCCCCAATTAAATGACAAACTTAGTTTTTTTAAGTGAAGCAAAGCAGTCGCAGAAAGGCAGAAAAGAAATGAAAGTGCTGTACCTTATCAATCATGCCGGCAAGGCAGGGACAGAAGCATATGTCAGGCTTTTGGCGGAACGGATGCACGGCAGGCTCACAGAAGCGTCACTGGTATATAACGAGGAAGGTATACTCTCTGCCGGAATGAGAGAGCTCGGGATCACTGTGTACAGGTTAAAAATGAGTAATCCATTTGATCTGGCGGCCGCTTTCAGGCTGAGCCGTATTTGCAGGAATGCCGGAACAGAAATAATTCATACGCAATTTCTCAGAGAGAATTATATTGCCCTGATTTCGAGAATATTCAACCCCCGGGTAAAAGTGTTGTATACAAATCATTTCATACTATCTAATAATATTATCCTGAGGTTCTGCAACAGGATCCTTACAAAATTGCAGGCAGGTATTATCGCGGTCTGCGGTAAAGGAAAGGAAATGCTGATAAGGAACGGGAACGACCCAGGTAAGATATCGGTTATCTATAATGGAGTTGATCCGGCCAAATGGGGCGGAAGCCCTGATGAGCGACGGCATTCGTCGCTGAGAAGCGAGCTGGGGCTGGGAGATGATATATTTCTTATTTTGTGCGGATCAAGGTTTGCGTATGACAAAGGGCATGATTTCCTCATCAGGTCGGCGGCAGAATTAGCTGAAATAAAGGAAGAAAACGCCGGCATTCCTGAATTCAGATTTGTTCTGGCAAATGACGGCCCGTTTCTTGACAGTACGAAAAAGCTGGCGCTTGAGATGGGCATCAAAGACCTGATTTTTTTTATAGGCCCGCGTAAAGATATGAAAAATGTCTATGACAGCTGTGATATGTATGTCAATTCCTCGGCGCATGAAGCGCTGAGTTTTGCTATAGTCGAGGCTCTTGCTGAAGGACTGCCTGTTGTTGCGACAAATGTCGGAGGAAATCCTGAAATTATCAGCGATGAGACAAAATGCGGCATCCTGGTCCCTTATGGAGACCATAAAAAGATGGCGGCAGCGATCTGGAGCGTTATGAAAGACGAGCACCTGCGTGAAGAGCTGTCCTTAAATGCGCTTAAGACTGTCAGGGAGAAATTCAGCCTTGATAAAATGACTGCGGAAACATATAATCAATACGTCAAAATCACACGGAGGCTTCAGTTATGATTATAGACAGCAAGGGAAAATTGTTCGGCAAGGTCAGCATTATTGACATCCTGATAATCCTGATCGTGCTGGGGGCTGCGGCAGGCCTGCTTTATAAATTCACCAGGTCCGATACGCCGACTTTTATGACAAAGCAGGATTCATTAAGAATCGAGTTCTATGTTGAAGAAGCTTTAAGTGAAACAGCTACGGCGATAAAATCGGGTGATAACGTCAGAGAATTTGTCCAGAATACATCCTTCGGCAAGGTGACTGAAGTCAGTACCGGTGAATCGGTGTTCTACGCTGCAGATGCTGAAGGAAAAATGCAGCTGTCATCAAAAAAAGGCTATTCATCATTGCGTATTACAATGGAAGCCAAAGGTGTATATAAGGAACATGAAGCTATTATTGTGGAAAGCTCCGAATATTTCATCGGTTCCTACATAACTCTCAGAGTAGGTCAGACGGCAGTATACGGAAGAATCACGGATATCAGTAAAATCAACTGAAACTTTGATAAACCGCATGTCAGGGAGGCGCCCCATTATTGCTCCACTAATGTGCAGGCAAGGACATAGCCATGAGCGACAGCCTTATTCTAAATCATATATGGAGGATTGTATACAGTATTATCCTGCTATACAGGGAAAGTCTCTTTGCGAAACTTCTTGGCGGATTTTCAGATAAAGCAAAAACATGGCTGAAGGGTTCAGCTGTATGGAATTTTTTGGCCAGGACTGAAAGGACTTCCTTTGCGGCTGCCTGCGGAAGCTCGATAGTAAGGGGAGCAACATTTGTTCTGGCTGCACCGTTCATATTGCTTGGGAAAACATACAGGGGTTTATCCGTATATCTGGAAAACAGCCTTTTCTGGCGGGCATTGAAAGCCTTCCTGTCTAAATTTGAAATTCTCATAGGCGCATATCTCCTGCTCCAAACAATAATACCGCATCAATACTGGCACAATCAGTACGCTCTGGCTGCATCCCTTCTGCTGGCGGCATTGCTTTTGGTCAGGCGTTCATATGACACGGACGCGGCATTATCATCAGCATCTGTGGCAGCCATGAAGACATCATCGTCTTCAATTTCTGTGGCGGGAGTGCGCGGACACGGTTCCTCATACGGTAAAGGAAGAGCCGATTTTGTATTTTTCCTTTATCTGTTGATACTTTTTCTCTCGTCAGTTACTTCCATTGTACCGTCAGACAGTATACGCATATTTACTGTCAACATGATTCCCCTGATACTGATGCTGATCATGGTTGATGTTATAAGAGAGAGAAAACAACTGGACAGGATAATCTGTTTTTTGATTGCAGGGGTAAGTCTGGCTTCGCTTTACGGGATATGGCAATATATAAACGGCATACCTGTTGATGAGTCTATGGTGGATGTTACAGTAAGCGGTTCTATCAGCAGGGCTTTTGCCACAATGGGAAATCCCAACAACTATGCTGAGTATCTTGTTTTGGCGATACCTTTTTATGCCGCAGCATTTCTCAACACAAAAAAAGTTCCTGGAAAACTGGCTGTAGCCGCACTTGCCCTGCTGCCCATCCTGAATCTT
This sequence comes from Eubacteriales bacterium, assembly GCA_028717405.1. GTDB lineage: Bacteria > Bacillota > Clostridia > JAQUNY01 > JAQUNY01 > JAQUNY01. Next base: position 1,457 of record JAQUNY010000073.1, on the reverse strand, counting down.
TATCTGACGCAGTCCAGGTCAAGCTGGCTTGGATTTGCATTGGCAGCATGTGTTTTCATTTTCATTGTGGAAAGAAGGCTGATACCGATTATGGCAATAGCTGCGGTTGCAGCTTATCCGCTTCTCCCGTCATCAATCAAAGACAGGCTGGCGACCATAGGAAGAGATTCATCAAGCAGGTACAGAGTAAACATCTGGCAGGGATCGTTCAGGATATTGAAGGATTACTGGGTAACCGGGATAGGAACCGGACCGATGCCTTTTATGAAGCTCTTCAGGAGGTATTCCACATTTACCGATCTGCCCGCGCATTCCCATATGTTTCCGATGCAGGTCTGGCTTGAGACGGGAATTGCGGGATTTACGGCATTTTTCTGGATGATGGCCAGGCTTTTTAAAAAAGGAGTGACAGTTGTTTTCAGACATAACAATAAAGATATGAAATATTATATTGCCGCATCTATGGCTGCAATAACCGGAGTCACATTTATCGGCATTTTTGAATATGTTTGGTTCTACCCAAGGGTGTATGCGTTATTCTGGATCATAACAGGCATTTTGATGATTTCTCTGAATATTGCGGCAGACGGCCGGGGTTCAGATGTTATGCCGCATAAAGAAGAACAGGCATCATGAATATTGGGGAAAAGAATCCGTGTCAAAAGGGAAAGACTCACGGCATCAATCTTATATTCGCCGGAATGGCAGCAGCTGCCTTTATTGCGAAGCTTTTTGGATTCCTGCGCGAAATAGTCATCGGGGCAAATCTCGGGACAACTGAAACAGCCGATGTATATACGCAGATATTCGGCATACCGGCGCTTGTTTTCGCAGCCGTGGGAGTTGCAATGTCATCGCTTTGTATACCTGTCCTCACGGGCTTTTATTCAACAGAGGATACCAGTGCAGGGAGGGATCCCGGCAGGTTTGATTCTGTCAGAAATACAGCTCTTGAATCCTATGAAAACGGAAAGTCACCTGAAGCGGGGAAAAGATTTGTCTCCGGACTTCTGCAGAATGTTTTTATTGTCACAGCGGCGGCAAGCTTCATATTTGCCCTGCTGGCCTATCCGGCCTCGCGGCTTCTGCTGCCAGGATTACAGCCCGGCACGGATATTTTTGACACGGCAGTCCTGTTAATTAAAGTTATGGCGCCGTCGCTGATATTTGTCTGCCTTACCTACATTTCTTCAGGCATATTGCAGATACACGGCAGGTTTATCTATACAGCGCTTATCAGCCTGCCTTTTAATATTGCGATCATTATTGTCCTGCTGTCCAAAGGGGCTGACATAAAGCTGCTTGGCATCGTTACCACCGCTGGCTGGGCAATGCAGTTTCTGGTACAGCTGCCTGCACTTTACCGGGAAAGATACAGGATTGTGCCTGCAATCCGCTTTGGTTTCGGAGATCCTGCTATCAGAAATATTTACAGACAGCTGCCGCCGATCATAATA
>JAQUNY010000072.1 GCA_028717405.1 Eubacteriales bacterium | reverse complement strand
CAATATCCTCTACTGCCTGATGGGTTGCGCCGTCCCCGAAATCAGACAGGCCTGAACTTGAACCTGTGATTTTTACATTCAACTTTCCTATACACACGCCTTGCCGTATCTGATCATATGCACGGCCGGCGGCAAAGACCGCAAATGAATTAACAAAGGCGATTTTGCCGGTCAGGGAAAGGCCTGCGGCAAAAGAAACCATGTTGGCTTCGGCGATGCCCATTTCGAAATATCTGTCGGGGAACTCCTGCTGGAAAAGACAGCTCATTGTTGATTTGCCGAGATCAGCTTCCAGGACGACTATCCTGTCGTCCGCCATTCCCAGTTCGACCAGGGTCTGCCCGTAAACTGTCCGCTGGTTATGCATTGGTGTTTGTATAGACATATCGGTAAACACACTCCTTATCTGTATCTGAAGCCTGTATTATGCATGATAATGATGTCTGCGCAGTGCAGAATACAGGGTAATATTGATTCTGTGCCGGAGACCTCTGTTTGTTGTAATGGTCCTGATGCTACATTCATGTATATTTTTGACCGCACAGCGCACCGCATGCGAGCTCAAATTGCTCTTCGCTCATGATCCCGTTATGAAATGCCGCGTTATTTTCTGCGAACGGTATTCCTTTTCCTTTGACGGTATGCGCGATGATCATGACCGGACGACCTTTTACCTGGTCAGCCTGTTCCAGAGAGCTGATTATCTGTTCTATGCTGTGCCCGTCGGTCTCCAGCACTTTCCACCCGAAGGCTTCCCATTTCTCTTTATGAGGATTGGTGTCAAATCTTTCCGCAACAGGGCCTGTGGCCTGCAGCCTGTTGCAGTCCAGTATGCCGGTAAGGTTGTCCAGCCTGTAAAATGACGCGGCCATGGCTGCTTCCCAGATCTGACCTTCGGCCAGTTCGCCGTCTCCTACTACACAATAAATTCTGCTTATTGGTGATTTGCTGTGACCGGTCATATTGTGTTCAGCTTTACCGGCTTTACTGAAATCGAGCCTGATGCCTGCAGCCATGCCGCATGCGATAGACAAGCCCTGACCCAGGGAACCTGTGTTGGCTTCAATGCCCGGAGTCCTCGCCATGTCGGGATGTCCCTGCAGCATTGCCCCCAGTTTCTTAAGCCCCGGCAGTTCTTCAGCGGGGAAATATCCGCACATTGCAAGAGCTGCGTACTGCGCCACCGCCGCATGCCCCTTGCTGAGGATCAGCCTGTCGCGGCCTTCCCACCCTGGATTTTTTGGATCATGCCTCATCTTATAGAAATACAGAACGGCTATTATTTCGGCCAGAGAGCATGAACCGCCGAAATGCCCGGCTTGTCCCGGACCGACCATTTTTACAATGGAATAGCGTATTTCCCTCGCTTTGGATTCCAGATCAGTGATATTGATGTTCATGGCAGTTGGCGCTCCTTGATTTATTTTTCCGGAAAGGTCGTTTGCACGGGGTATACATTATAGTTTATAACAAAACATGTGTTTTTTGTAGTGCCAATAAAGAACCAATAAAGTATAATTATTATACAGCCTGCCTGAGCTGCTTATTATATTTCATACAACTTTACCTTATGAGGAGACAAAATCATGTTAAAAGCTGAAATTGTACTTGATACCAAATCGATCCTGGGAGAAGGGCCTGTTTGGGATGACAGGGAGAATGTGCTTTATTGGGTCGATATAAAGAAGTGCGAGCTTCATATTTTCGATCCGGTTAAAAATAAAGACAGAGTAATTATAACAGATCAGCCCATAGGCACGGTCGTCCCGGGGAAAAAGAAAAACAGCCTTGTTCTTGCGATGGAGAACGGATTCTATTTTTTGGACGTGCTCACAGGTAAAACAGAATTCATCGGTGATCCTGAGAAGGATAAACCAGACAATCGTTTCAATGATGGCAAATGCGATCCGGCCGGCAGGTTTTTCGCGGGAACAATGGGGAAACAAGGCGGCAGGGAGGCAGGAGCCCTATACATGCTGGATACCGATGCAGGCCTTAGTATCAGCAAGGTGCTCGACAAAATCTCCATTTCCAACGGGATAGTATGGAGCAGAGATAAAAAGACAATGTATTATATCGACTCTCCTGTCAAAAAAGTGTGGGCATTTGACTATGACTTGAGCACCGGAAGCATTGGGAACAGAAGAGATGCGATTGACGGGACAGCTGAGCCGGGTGTCTTCGACGGCATGACTGATGATTCCCGCGGGATATTGTGGATAGCATACTACAGGGGCGGAAGGGTAGCCGCGTGGGATCCCGTGACAGGGAAGAAACTGGAGGAAATCGAGGTCCCTGCGCCGCATGTTACTGCATGCGCTTTTGGAGGGAAGGATCTGGATACCCTTTATATAACGACAGCAAGACAGGGTATGACGGAGGCTGAACTTAAAGCCTGGCCTCAGGCGGGAGGCCTCTTTACGGTGAAACCGGGAGTGTCAGGTGTGAAGGCATACCGGTTTGGGGCATGACATAACTTTGCGGAGAGAACAGGATGAAAAATATTGATTTTTTGAATGTGAAATTTTGTATCAGGAATATTCCCGGGCTGGACCCGGATTTTATACCGCCGGCACTTTTCAATCGTGCATTTTTGAAAACTGCCCGAAAAAAGATCGCAGTTGCCTTCGAGAGGCCGGAAGACAGGATAGCGGTGCGTGAAACATTCATACATGGCACGCCGGATATGCATGAAGCCGACGCGTACTATATCGGTCGCCTTGTAAAAACATACCTGTGGGTCAAGGGAGGTTACCGGGTATTTATCTGCGGTGACAGAAAAATCTATGAAGAAATAAGAAAAGCATATTTGCCGGGCGGGGGGCGTGCCTTCGACAGCAAATTCATGTCGGGAGTATATGAAAGGCAGTTTGAGGTCGTTTACAGGGATTATGATGAAAGGCCCCTGTCAAGCGAAATATCAAATCCACTCGGCGGCCATCTCGATGGGTGCCGAATAGGATTTGACGCGGGAGGAAGCGACAGGAAAGTTTCAGCAGTCGTTGACGGCGAGGTCATCCACAGTGAGGAAGTGATATGGCATCCCAAGCTCAATCCCGACCCCGACTATCATTTCAGGGAGATAGTGGCTGCATTCAGGAGCGCAGCCCTGCATATGCCGCGTGTCGACGCAATAGGGATTTCGTCTGCGGGGATATATATCGGCAACCGCACGATGGTCGCATCGCTCTTTTTGAAAGTGCCACAGAAGCTTTTTGATGAGAAGGTGAAAGACATCTATATTCGCGCAGCCCGCGAGATAGCGGATGTCCCGGTTGTTGTCTGCAATGACGGTGATGTGAGCGCGCTGGCCGGAGGTATGAGTCTTAACACAAACAATATACTGGGCATAGCAATGGGGACGAGTCAGGCCGGAGGGTTCCTCGATGAAAAGGGCAATATCACCGGATGGCTGAATGAGCTGGCGTTTGTGCCGATTGATTTCCAACCCGGCGCACCGGCTGACGAATGGTCGGGCGACATAGGATGCGGGGTCAAATATTTTTCGCAGGACGCAGTGATAAGGCTGGCTGCAAAGGCCGGGATCGCAATTGACGAAAAACTCACACCCGCAGAGAAGCTTAAATATATGCAGGATATTTTTACGGGTACTGATACGGATATTGATGTAGCAGAAAAAAGCTCCCAGGGCAATAAAGAGGCTGCCACTGCAATATTCTCCTCAATAGGTGTCTATCTTGGGCATTCCGCTGCGGCGTATTTCGACATTTACCGCTGCGGCACCATACTTTTGCTTGGGCGTGTGATGAGCGGGCGCGGGGGTGAGCTGATCCTGAAGAATGCCTGTGATGTGATTGCGGACGAATATCCTGAGATGAAGGGAAGGATAAAGCTGATACTGCCGGACGAAAAATCGCGAAGGGTTGGGCAGTCGGTAGCCGCGGCAAGCCTTCCCGAAATCGGAGGGAAGAAATAACACATAAAGGGAGAAAACCGGATATGAACCTGATCAGGAATGCCATGGTGTTTGACTGCAACGGAAATTTTAATAAAAGTGATGTGCTTTTTGACGACAAAATCAGAAAAATCGGAATAATCGGCAAATCCGGTGGAATTGATGGGATAACCATCGACGCGGCGGGATGTCTGCTTATCCCCGGACTTATTGATATACACACTCACGGAGCAATGGGCGCGGACACGTGCGATGCCGACATTGAAGGATTGCGCAGGATGTCCGGCTTTTATGCTGCAAACGGTGTGACATCATTTTGTGCGGCAACAATGACTTTAGGAGAAGATTCCCTCGCAGCCGCGATGGAAACCGCCGGCAGCTTCAATCATGAGGGTGGGGCTAAATTAGCCGGGATTTACATGGAAGGACCTTTTATCAGCGAGTCCAAAAAGGGAGCGCAGGCTGCTGTCAATATAGCAGCGCCTGATGTGGAAATGTTCAGGCGGCTTAACAAAAAGGCCGGAGGAAAGGTGCGTGTCGTGACTGTCGCCCCGGAGCTGCCGGGGGCCATGGAATTTATCCGGGAGATATCTGGCGTATGCAGGATTTCTCTTGCCCATTCCGCTGCAGATTATTATATAGCTATGGAAGCATTTGAAAGCGGAGCAGCACATGTGACACACCTTTTTAATGCAATGGATCCATTCCTGCACCGTGCCCCCGGTATAGTCGGAGCCGCTGCGGACACAGAAAAGGCCATAGTTGAGCTTATATGCGATGGCATACATATACACCCGGCGGTGATCAGGGCTGCATTCAGACTCTTCGGTGAAGGAAGGATATGCCTGATCAGCGACTCGATGCGCTGTGCGGGATTGTCTGACGGCGATTATGACCTTGGAGGACAGGAAGTTTTCGTCAGGGATGGGAAGGCTGCCTTGAAAGATGGTACCATAGCAGGATCCTCGATTAATGTAATGACGGCGGTCAAAATGGCTGTTGAGTTCGGGATAAAGCCTGAAGCTGCGTTAAAATCGGCTGCCTTTATACCGGCAAAGGCGATCGGCATGGCGGACAGTACAGGCAGGATCGCGGAAGGATATTGCGCTGATCTGGTTTTACTGGACAAAGACTGGAATATAATCAAAGTGTTTATTGATGGAGAAGCTCTGTAATGAAAATTGACAGGAAACTGAGAAAAAAGCTGAGCAGACCGATGTTTGAGTGCGTCCAGTACAAGGCGGGAAATGGCATTACTCCTGAGAATATCGGATACGACGCTCATATCAGCTTCAACAGAGACAATGAGCTTGTGATATATGCCGGTGACAATAAGGAAATTTTCAGGCACAGCGCCGATGAGTTGCAGGTCTATTACCACCAGAGCCTGAACGGGATCAATCTTGTATATGATGAAGACAAGACTGTTATCCTCTATTATACCCGGGTCATAAAGGCGCCAAAAGGGTGAGCGGGAAAGATAGAAAAGGTGTGTACTTTCCCAAAGGTTTAATTTTTGTAAAATCAGGTTTATTAAAAATATATACATTTACTTTTATCGATGATATTGTTCAGACAGGTTCTTTTTATCCGGAAGCCAGATGGTAATAATACCGGCTCAACCATCTTATTATAAAACGCATGGAGGACGAGTGGATGCAGAAAAACATATTTACGGCTATAGCAAAAGGAAAAGATTTTGAAACCCTGCTGGAGCTTGAAGGCAGAAGCATAGACGGCGGAGAGGGAACAGAGGTGCGGCTGGCGAAGGAGAAATTGCCTGAGGGGACTGTAACCCTTGAATTTCTGCCGGAATTTCTCATTGCACATGCCGGTGAGGCAGGTTATATGGTCACCCCTTCAAGCCTTGAAAAGCCAAGGCCCGGGAGCCAGATATGCAGGTTCATCGAGAGAGAAGATGCGCAGCACAAGTTTTCACTCCCTCTGATGCCCATTTATGGAATGGTGCGCGGCGGCAAAGGTACGCTGGTAATAATTGAAGGCATGAATCTGAGCTTCAGCCTGGAACTGATTCTCGCCGATGGGAAATATGTGCTTTACCCTGTTTTTTATTTCACGGAGCTGCCGCCGCACGAAGATATAGTCGCATGTATAATTGAACTTAACGGAACGGAAGCCTCCTATTCGGGAATGGCAAAAAGATACAGAGAATATCAGCTGAAGAGGGGATTCTGTAAGCCACTGGAAGAAAGGTCTGAAACACAGCCTATACTGAATTATGCCATAGAAGCCTTTTCCATCCGCATACGCCATGGGTGGAAGCCGCGCCCGACGCAGGTGCTTCACCAGACGCCTGAAAACGAGCCGCCTATGTACACGGCTATAGACTTTGAGCGTACTATAAAACTTATGGAGATGTTCAAACAACATGGGATAGAAAAAGCAGAATTCTGCCTTGTTGGATGGAACAAGAGCGGCCATGACGGGCGCTTTCCGCAGCACTTCCCTGTTGAGGCGCAGCTGGGCGGAGAAGAGGGATTGAAGAAGGTCATAGCAAAAGGTAACGAACTGGGATATCCCGTCGACTTATTCACTAACTCTACAGGCGCCTATGAGGTTGCGGATTGCTGGGATGAGGAATTTATCGCAAAAAAGAAAGACGGATCCCTCCACCTTCGCGGGACAACTGGTTCGGGGGTTGCACACCGGGTATGTGCACAAAGGGCTTTTGAACGCTCTGACAGTGAGCTGCTGCCCAGGATAGCCGCGATGGGTGTCAGGGGACTGCATTATATCGATGTACAGACAGTTGTTCCGCCAACGATATGCCATGACCCCAGGCATCCTGCCAACATGTCTCAATGGGTGGAATGGTCCAAAAAGACCATGCGCCTCTCGAGAGAGCTCTTCGGTGGATACTCTTCGGAAGGCGGATATGATTGTTATGCGGACTGTCTTGACTATGCGCTCTACATAAACTTCGGGCAGCTGGAACCAAAGATGTCTTTGTGCGATGAAAGGATCCCGTTGTGGCAGCTGGTATACCACGGGATAATATTAAGCAATCCGTCGGCTGAAACTGTCAACTATCCGGTAAAAGGTCCGCTTGAAAAACTCACATGCATTGAATACGGCGCAAGGCCGGTCATGTACTACTATTCAAAATTCTGCGCATCAGGGATGAACTGGATGGGTGAAAAGGACCTTATATGCGACACCGATGAAGAAATGGAAGAAAGTGTGAGCAGTATTAAGAAAGCTTACGACGAATATATGAAACTGGCCTGGCTGCAGAAGGAATTCATGGAAGAACATGAGATACTTAGCGACAATGTACGTTATGTGCGTTATAGTGGCGGCACGGAGATAGTGGTCAATTATGGAGAGACACCGTTCACGTTCAGGGAAAAAGAAGTACCCCCGCAGGATTATATTGTTATCGAAGTTATCGAAAGAAAATGAAAAAGCGGCCGGGGACTGCGAGGCCAGGAGCTTTGTGATCATGGATTTGTGACTAAAGGGCTATATGACTTATGTGCAGCGTGAATCAAAATCTGCGTTTTCAGCCCGGTCTAAAAACTTATCCGGGCGATCGTTACCAGGCCTGCGTCTATGCGCACCCTGCCCTGGTAGAGCAGAGTTCCGGAAGGGCTCGTAACAGTCAGGGTATATGTGCCGGCGGGCACTGTAACAATCGCTGAGCCTGTGCCTATAACACCGATGCCGCTGAGGGAAAGCACATTACCGACACCGCCTGAGGCTGAAAGAGTGCCGTAATTTGTAACCTGAGGATTCTGGACCGGAGCAATTTCGACATAGTCGACACGGAAACTGAAACGGGAGCCGGTTGCCGGGTCGGCTATTTTCCCGGCGGCATCTG